>NZ_JBPCEP010000009.1:0-270827 GCF_050971705.1 Niallia sp. M35 | reverse complement strand
ACTTATCAGCCAAACTTCAGATTTATCAGCCAAACCTCAGTACTTATCAGCCAAACCACAGTACTTATCAGCCAAACCACCAGCAACTACTCCTCCCCCTCTCACTCACACCACAAATTCCAAATAAAAACGCCTCTCACATGCAGATTATCTACATCCAAAAGGCGTTCTCTTATTACAATACTTTGATTTTATCTAGATCAGCTTTATCCAGTACCGTTTTCATATATTCAATAATTTCTTCTCGCATTTCATCGCGTTGTAAAGCAAATTCTAATGTTGTTTTTACGAATCCTAATGTTTCACCAACATCATAACGATCTCCTTCGAAATCATAAGCAAAAACACGTTGAATTTGGTTTAATTGTTGGATGGCATCTGTTAATTGGATTTCTCCGCCTGCACCTGTTTTTTGATTTTCCAAGTACATGAAGATTTCTGGCGTTAGCACATAGCGACCCATGATTGCTAGGTTAGAAGGTGCTGTTCCAGGAGCTGGTTTTTCAATGAAATTATTTACCTGGTATCTTCTTCCTTCACTCTCGCCTGGATCGACAATTCCGTAACGGTGTGTTTCATTATCTGGCACTGTTTGAACGCCGATAACAGAAGCATGTGTTTCTTCGTATTGGTCAATTAATTGTTTTAAGCATGGTGTATCGCTCTGAACGATGTCGTCACCAAGTAAAACAGCAAATGGCTCATCGCCAATAAAGCTTTTTGCACACCATACTGCATGTCCTAAGCCTTTTGGCTCTTTTTGTCTAATATAATGAATATCTGCAAGATTTGAAGAATATTGAACTTTCTCAAGCAATTCAAATTTCTCTTTATCACGAAGATTCTGTTCTAATTCATGTGCGTAATCGAAGTGATCTTCAATCGCTCTTTTTCCTTTACCTGTAACGATAATAATATCTTCAATACCAGAAGCAATTGCTTCTTCTACGATATATTGAATAGTAGGTTTATCGACAATTGGTAACATTTCTTTCGGCATCGCTTTCGTTGCTGGCAAAAATCTAGTACCTAGACCAGCGGCTGGAATGATCGCTTTTCTTACTTTTTTCAACTTATTTCCTCCTTTAGGCAATTCACTTTTGATTATACCATTTTTTTGCTAAAAAGGAATTCAAATACGAATTTCTTCTTTGTAAATTATTAGTAAAAAACACAAAGATGTTCTGTATAAAATCCTATCATCCTACCACTTCGTTCTTTATAACGTACAACTATTATATCACTTTGCCTTTTCTTTGAGAATAGTTGTATATGTATTTTTTAATAACTTATCACTTTTTACAATATTTTGTCAAATTATCCCTAAAAAGCATTAATTACATCTATAATTTTCAGAAAACTTATTATTTCAGCATACAAAAAAAGAGTTGTGATGACAACCCTTTTCTTCTAATATTATTCCGGATATACTTCTTCTTCGGTGACCCACTTGTGGTTTGTTACCCTTTCGCCACCTGTTGTCGGTTGATAATCTACCATATATACGGTTGTGTTCTCAGCGGATTCAATCGTTGCTTTTGCACCTTTCATCCCTTCCATATGATCTGCTTCTAAGGTAACCTCTGTCCCTTTTTCAAGCATTTCATTTCCAGCATCCTTTATTTCCTCTTGGATAACCCATTTATGATGCTTGACTGGTTTTCCACCTGTTGTCGGAGTGTAAGTCACTTCATACGCAATCGTGTTAAATGCATTTAATACCGTCGCTTCTGCTCCGTCCATTCCTTCCATATGATCTGCCTTTAAGATGACTTGACTACCTTCTTTATAAGTTGGATCTGATGCTGGCTCTAGGTCATCGGGAATATCTGAAGATCCTGTTTCTTTGTGTTCATGCTGAGTTTGCGTAGATTGATTTTCACCATCGCTATTTTTTTCACCAGATGAACAACCGTAAAATAGTAACAGTACGGCAAAAATCGCCGCCATGTAAAAATGCCTTCTTTTCATTTCATTACCTCCTCTATTATTATGAATTCTTTCACTTTAGAGGTTATTTTAAACATACGTCTATTTATTAGCGAGAGGTAATTGGATTGTGAATGTGGTACCCATTCCATCTTCTGAGACAAAATCTATTTTGCCCTTATGTTCTGCGATAATGTTATAGCAGATTACTAGCCCTAGCCCGGTTCCTTTTTCTTTTGTTGTATAAAAGGGTTCCCCTAGCTTATTCTTTACTTCATCTGGTATTCCTTTCCCATTATCATTAATAGTAACAACTACCCATTTTCCATCAAGCTTTGCTTCCATATTTATGGTGCCGCCATTATCCATTGCTTCAATCGCATTTTTGACCAAATTGATAAAAACTTGTTTAATCTGATCCACATTGCATAATGTAATTAAATGATCTCCATATGTATCTAAATTAATGACAACATTATCTAAATTGGCTTGTGATTGCATCAATGTATAGACATCGAGAAGAATTTTTCCAATATTTGTTTCTTTAATCTCTGATCTGGCTGGCTTTCCTAAGAACATTAGCTCGCTTGCGATTGTTTCGATTCGATTGATTTCAAGATCAAGGATTGGATAAATATCATCTAATTTCATCGCACCTTGGTATGCCAGCTTTAAAAAACCTTTAATAGCCGTGAGAGGATTTCTAATTTCATGGGCAATACTTGCTGCTAGTTGTCCTGCTATTCCAAGTTTTTCATTTTTTATCTGAAGCTGCTGATTCTCTTTTCTGACACTTATATCTCGAGCAATGATAATAATGGTGGAACTTAAATCTTCAAAAAGAAACGGATAAGCTAAAACTTCTACCTCTACCTTTTTTCCTTTTGAGGTAATCAGCTGCATTTCATACGGAGTCGAAATTTCTTCTCTCCATATATTTCTATTTTTATCTAAATAGTTTTCTAGAAAATCTGGCTCCATAATCTCATAAGCTGACTTTCCGACAAGATCTTCTGCATCTAGTAACTTTGCAGCTGCTTTATTTACATACATAATAATATTGTTGGAAGTAATAAATACCGCGTCTAGCATGTCCTCTACTAGCCGGGAATAGTAGGTTTGTGCTAATTGTAAATTGGCAATTGTCTCTTCATATTTACCATTTCGCACGGGGGATGGAGGTAAGATTTCTTTTTCATAAACACTGGATAATGTAAATTCCGTATCTGTCATCACATATGGATGGTATTTTTTTAAGCGTATATAATTACTTGCTGATAACTCCATCCCGTCATAAACACATACCGTATAATTATGATAATTCCTTATGTACTCATCCACTTCATCCTCATATTGAAGTAATTTGTCTATGTTACTTTTTTCACTTAAGACTCTTGGTATTATTTTCCCCCAATAACGGATGGTAATTTCTTTATTGAAAAAAAGGGTAGGATCCACCAAGTCTTTGCTTGCCTCCAACATATTCTCCAAACATAGCTCTCCGTTTTTAAAATAAACATCTTCACTATTAATAAAGTTTATTTTATCAATTAGCTTAGTATGTAATCCGTTCGCTTCCAACTTTTTTATTATTAGTGGCCATATTTTCTTCTGATCGACAAAAATTACTATTTGCTCCAAAAGCAGACCGGTTTTTAAGAAGGACGCCGCATTAGTTATGTATTTATCTTCATCGTTCATTAAGTACAAGATATGGGCGCCACTTGTCATATCAGAGAGATTTGTAAGAGCAACCTCTGGATGAAACCTTGTCTGAGGAGTATATACAGCCATTAAAAACCCCCAACTTTCTTTATAAAGTTTAATATCCTTTTATTATAGCATGTAAATTTCCGACTATTTGGATGATTTTATTATTTTTTCAAAAAGAGAGAGTTCCTTACTATGCAGGAAGGAACTCTCTCTCCATCTATTCTTCATATTCATACAATGTTACACTCTCAATATAATGAACAAATCTACGAAGTTCTTTCGCCTGTTCTCGATTCACTTCTCCTTTTTCATACATCTTCTGTATGGCTGCACGTTGCTGATCCACGATACCTAGACGCAATTCTTCTATTTGTTCCTGCAGCCTTTCATTAAATGATGCAGTTGGTTTTTCCCAGCGATCGACCATCCGTCGGTATTCTAAAATAACGGATTCCACCTGCTGTTTATGTTCCGCTGTCTCTTTCCATTGTTCTAAATAGAAAAGAGCAGATTTCATCGAATTTAATAGAACTTCTTTGCTGATACGAATTTGTTCTATCCGATCGGATTTATTGCCGCGGTGCTTCCGAACAAAACGTTTCCAGCCTCTCATGGCCTTTCCAAACAGAAATCTCGTCCCAGTCTGCACATTGGTACATAGAATTTCTTCGCGATAATCCAATGATTTTTCAAAAATCGCAAACACTTCTTCTGAAATTTTTTCCTTTTTTACTAACTGGTGTACATAGTTACGTTCTTCTTTTAAGGCGCGCAATCTAATTTCAACCAAGGCTGAATAATTATTCTCTTCCTCTTCTGTTCTTGCCACTTGATAATTTAATTGCTTAATGCGTCGTTTATACTCATCAATTAGTTCATAAGCAGCCGCTGTATTTTCTTCATTCATTTCTAAATAGAGCTTATCAATAGTAGAAAGCATAATTTTTTTCTTTGCCCTAATTACTAGATCTTCATCATTTATTTCTGTCTCTCCACTACTTTTACTAAGAAATGGCAAAAATATCGTAGCTGCAAGTAAAGTGAACATGATAACACCTGCAGCTAGAAAAAGAATTAAGGAACGCTCAGGAAATCCTTGACCAGTATGGATGACAAAGGGGATAGACAGCACCCCTGCCATTGTTACCGCCCCGCGGACTCCTGTTAGACTGACAAGTAAAGTATGTTTAATACTCGGCTTTTCAATTTCTCTCTTCTTGTTCATTTTATATTCATAAATGGAAAATAAATAAGACCAGAAAAAGCGAATACCAAGAATAACCATTCCAATTAACATAACATATCCGATAATTAACCAGTTACTTAAAGAAGGATCTTCCACTGTATCCACAATAGAAGATGGGATATTCAATCCGAGTAATAAGAAGACTATTCCGTTAAGAATAAAGATAACGATAGACCAAATATTTTCCGTTAATACCTGTTCCTCCGCAAGCATCGTTTCTGTTCGTTCACTGACTAAGGAGTGAATAATTCCACCTACTACAACAGCAATCACCCCAGAAGCATGGAGCATTTCCTCCGCTATAATAAAAATTAGAAACGGTGTCAGCACCTGTAACAAGGAGTGAAATGTAACATCCTGAATTCCCTGTTTTCGTAAAATAAAGCGGATGATGATGATAAGGAGACTTAAAACAAGTCCTGCTACAGCTCCTATAAAAAAGGTATACGTGAAATCAGTCAATGCCTCTGTAATCGAGAAATATCCTGTGACAACAGCAGCAACTGCGTAATTAAATGCCACTAGTCCTGAAGCATCATTAATCAGCGATTCTCCTCTTACAAGGTTGAGCACACTTGCCGGAATATGAATACGTTTCGCAATCCCATTGACAGCTACTGGATCTGTCGGGGATAAAATTGCCGCTAAAGCAAAAGCTGCTGCGAGCGGGATACTGGGAATAAGCCAATGAACAAAATAGCCGCCAACGATAGTTGTAAGCAATACTAAAATGATGGCATTGCCTAAAATAGAAGTGCGCATCTTCCATAGCTCTTCTCTTGGAAAATGCCTACCATCGTTATAGAGCAAGGGGGCAACGAACAAAAGCAAAAACCACTCTGCCTCTAGTTCAAGCTCAAAGTCGGAGAAGAGAAGTGCCATCACTACTCCAAAGGCAATTTGCGTTAAGGCAGTTGGGATAGAGGGAAGATAATGACTGACAATATTTGAAATCAGTAAACAAAATAATAATAAAATAATTGTTATTAATAACTCCATCTTGTTGGCTCCTTGCAGATTCTTATGCTAGTTTTTCTCCTTTTTATGTAGATTATGTTGGAATGAGATTAAAAAGAGATTCCCAACAGGAACCTCAATCCATAATTAAACCATATATCTTTCCTTTATCAGTTTCAAATGATGAAGCTCATGACCGGCGATAATATAAGCAAGAGCTAGGACAGTAAATTCTCCGTTATTAGCAAAACCCCTGTTTTCCCAAGTATCTTCTGAAAGACCTCTCAACAAGCTTACCGTAGATTTGCGGACTGCCACCAATTCTTCTAATAGGTCCTCTATTGTTCTTGTCGAAAAGCGGGCATTCTCCACATAGCCTTCATCATCATAGCCGGCTAATGGTGTTTTATCTCCTCGAGCAATCCGCATTAAGCGATATGCCTGAATTCTCTCCGTATCGATCATATGACCAATTACTTCGATGAGCGACCACTTTCCTTCTGCATAGCGAAAATCTCTTCGGTCTTCGTTTTTCTTTATATAAGCAACTGTTTCTTCTATTTGAGCATTAATTATTGCAATAATATCTCCCTCTGGAACTAAGCCTACATACCCCCGATAATGTTCTGGATAATCGCAAATTGCTGGTCTTATCATGCTGACTCCTCCTTATTCTTCTACTGGAGATTTAGGTCCTATTAATTCTAGCTGATAAAAAGCTAAATCTAACCATTTCTCAAATTTATAGCCGGCTTTTTTGATCGTGCCTGAATACGTAAATCCTAATTTTTCATGAATAAAGATACTTCCTTTATTCGTACTGTCAATTCCTGCAATAAGGGTTGCATATCCCTCTTCTTCCGCTCGCTCGATTAGCGCTTTTAATAAGTGTGTGCCAATTCCTTTCTTTCTTGCTTCTTTATGAACATACACCGAATGCTCAATCGAATATTTATAAGCAGGCCATGCGCGAAATGGTCCATATGTTGCAAAACCAAGCACCCTCCCAGCCTCCTCGAAAACAAAAAGAGGATATCCGCCCTCCAGTTTCTGGTTATACCATGCTTTTCTGTCTTCTAAGGAATGTGCACGATAATCATATACAGCCGTTGTATGTAAAATAGCATCATTATATATTTCCAAAACCTCTTCTAAATCTGTTTCCTTCATCTCACGGATCATCGCCATATCCCCTTTTTTCTATAATTTGAAAAATTCCATCTAATTTTATAATCTTATTAAGTAAGATACCAATTTGGGGCGAAAAATGAAAGTACTTTCTACCTTATCTAATGAAAAAAGATGTCCTATTAAAGACATCCCAGACTGTAGACAAACTCCTGTATTTTGGAAATAGAAGTTTAACTAAAGAATATTTATTAACCTCTTTGAATCAAGGGGTTACTTTCCGCTCCAAGCAACGATAAAAATGCAATTCTACTTCACCAATACCTTTTTATCGACAAACTGAGATGTCTATTAAAGACATCCCTTACTCTTTCCTGCTATTATAGCCACTATCTCCAAACGGCTGTAATTTCTCCAGCCACTTTTCTTCCAACTTAGTCAGCTCTTCCTTTTCATTGTAATAAGGATCATCTTTCCTTGGCTTTAATACTTCTACTATCTCAAAGGAAAATGCCTCTTTTCCATATTGCTTCCATTCGTCCACCAGTTTTTTATTTGCATATCCGCCATTTTCCAAGGAAAATTTCACGCCATTGATGGTTTTGAAATTTCTTGTACTAACAACACAGACTTTCCCATTCTTCTTATTAGTGATTGTATAAATACCGGCTTCAACTGGAATTTCTTTATATTGCATTTTCAACTCTTTTTTTCGATCCATTGTGATTCACCTTTCTCTTATTTTTTTAACCAGTAAAGACTTCCATCTGCTTTACGGTCAAGAAATCCGTATTCGATTAAATATCTTCTAATAAGAACATAGTCATCGTAAATTGTTTTTAAATGTTGATTCAATTGCTTCTCCGTGTAGCTTTCTTGTGCATCTAAATACTTCGCTATTTCCCGAAGCACCCCTAATTTCTGCTTTTGTTTGATTGGAAATTTACTTAATATACCATTATTGAAATATTTGGCTACTATCTTTTCCTGCTCTTCTTCCGTGATATTATATCTGTCGTCAACCATTACAGCAGTAGGATGAACAGGGACAAAGCTTGGCGCATGATGGTCCTTTTCCTTCAGCAGCTCCATTATTGCCAGAAAATTTTTCGCCTGCCTTTCTTTTTCCTTAAGAGCAAAACGATGATGCCGAATGGTTGAAGCACTGCCGATTTTCAACTCCTCTTTCACTTCTTCATCCCTTTTTCCCTGATAAAACAGCTCCAGCAATTTTGTCTGATGCTCCGTTAACCCTGTCAGCTTTTTATCTAAGCTTAGTAAATAATGAAAAACTGATTGATGGACATCCTCGATATGACGCTTCATGTACTTTTCCGCTTCATATAATCTGCCGCCTTCCGGGTAGATAACCCCTTTCTCGATCTCCTCCCCACATAAAAGACAAAGATACGAATCTGAATTCTCTATATAACCTTTTTTTAATTCATCAATGGTTGCATTTTGAAAATAAGATGAAACATTCATTTATAAACACTCCGTTAATTCGTTTGTTATTTTACAAACAATTATTATTTACGTTAGTTAAATATTAAACTTTCTTTGGATAATCGTCAATAGTCTTAGGAGTTTTTTGTTGATGGATCTTTGGCGTGCTTTGAGGCTTTTGGGGTTTCTTTCTATTTCAGCTTCTATTGGAGTTAGGTTATGCAAGCTATTTTTCTTCTCTAATCTATTTTTTGGTTTTCATCTGCGCTATGAACGCCATCTTTCTCTTCCCTGCTCTCCTTTTTGGCTTTCATCTGCGCTATGAACACCATCTTTCTCTTCCCTGCTCTCCTTTTTGGCTTTCATCTGCGCTATGAACGCCTTTTTTCTCTTCCCTGCTCTCCTTTTTGGTTTTCATCTGCGCTATGAACGCCTTTTTTCTCTTCCCTGCTCTCCTTTTTGGCTTTCATCTGCGCTATGAACACCACTTGTCCCTTTCCTGCTCTCCTTTTTGGTTTTCATCTGCGCTATGAACACCATCTTTCTCTTCCCTGCTCTCCTTTTTGGCTTTCATCTGCGCTATGAACGCCATCCTTCTCTTCCCTGCTCTCCTTTTTGGTTTTCATCTGCGCTATGAACGCCATCTTTCTCTTCCCTGCTCTCCTTTTTGGTTTTCATCTGCGCTATGAACGCCTTTTTTCTCTTCCCTGCTCTCCTTTTTGGTTTTCATCTGCGCTATGAACACCATCTTTCTCTTCCCTGCTCTCCTTTTTGGCTTTCCTGAACGCTATGAACACCACTTGTCCCTTTCCTGCTCTCCTTTTTGGTTTTCATCAACGTTATGAACACCTTTTTTCTCTTCCCAGCCCTCTTTCATCTTAGCTCTCCATCTATCAATCTCTGAATGGACATTCCCAAACAAGTGTACTACCATGAAAGAAACAGCTTTTATTGGAGGATATATGGATGAATATTCTTTGGGATTTTGATGGTACGTTATTTGATACGTATCCTGCTTATACAAATATTATTTATAAGGTATTAGGTGAAAAGGTGGACAAAGCCCTTATCTATAAAGAGCTAAAAGTATCTTTTTCTCATGCGATGGAATATTTCAACATATCAGACCAGCAGCGAAGTGAGATTAAGCTTATGAATAAAGGAATTGCTGCGGATGAGGTAAAACCTTTTACAGGGGTAGAAGAGATTTTGAAAGCTGCGAAAACAAATGTAATTATGACGCATAAAAGCTATAATGGTGTTGTCCATTTTCTTCGGCACTATGGGTGGGAGCTTTATTTTGCTGAAATAGTAACATTGGAGAATGGTTTTCCACGGAAGCCTGCGGTTGATGCCTATCACTATTTGCACACGAAGTATTCTATTGACTTAGCTATTGGTGATAGAGAACTAGATTTGATTCCGGCTAGGGAATTAGGCATACAAACTTGTATATTTCAAAATCAATGTGAATTTGCTGACTTTCAACTTTCAAACTTTGCTGATTTTTTCAAAGTATACCCAATGAAGGCGTAATGATAAAGATAACAAAGAGCATTCCTTCCATCACGGAATGCTCTTTACTCTTTTTCCAACACTACTTCGATGATTTCAGGGCGATTAAAAATCCGCTGGGGAATGATGCTATTTCCTAAGCCCCTATTCACAATCATTGCTGTGTCTGCTTTTTTATACATACCAGCTGTGTATTCTGGCATGAAGCCTTGATCTGGTGCGACGACTCCACCGATAAAGGGCAATCTTACTTGACCACCATGGGCATGACCTGTTAAAACTAAATCTATTTTTTCATAGAGAGAAAAAAGCTCTGGCCGATGGGAAAGCAATAAATTGAAATGTTCTTCATCCTTCAATCCACCTATTATTTTAACTAGCTCATCCTCTCTAGATAAAAAGGTTGGATCATCTACACCCATAATATTAATCGTTTCTCCTCCAACCTCTACAAGAGTCTTTTCATTTCTTAACACAAATACACCTGCATGCTTTAAATTCGCTTCTAACGACGGAAATTCCCCTGACCAGTATTCATGATTACCTGTTACATAATACGTTGGCGCTAGCTTAACAAGCCTTTCCATTAAAGTCATACTTTTTTGTTCATCGTATTTTTTTGAATCCACAAGGTCTCCCGTAAAAACGATCAGGTCTGGTTTTAGCTTTTTTACTTGCTGTATTAAACGCTGTTGCTCTTTTCCAAATTGCTTGCTATGTAGGTCCGATAACTGCACTATTTTTATCGGCTTTGTTATTTTGAGAGACGAGAGAGTAAAGCTCGAGGTCGATAAATGATTATTCTGGTAGTATGAAAAAAATATACATATGCCTATTAAAATAGCAAGAAGCAACACTCTTTTTTTCACTATATTCACTCTTTCTCCCAGTTCACCTCAAACCCACCTTGTAATCCATCTCCGGTCACAATAAGCTTATAGGTTTCTGTTTTTTTTGCATCAAAGGTTAAAACTTTTTTCTCTTCATTACTTATGCCAATTCTTCGATTTTTTTCATCTATCAAATAATACCCGAAGCCACCGCCATTGCGATTGGTAAAATCAATGTGAACGGTAACCCTTTCCCCTTTTTTCGCTTTAATCGGAACCTCATCCTCCCCGTTAAAATAAGCAAAATAGGCTTCGTAGGACTGTTCGCCTCTTACTGTATTCCATTCTTTTTTCACCGTGAAGTCTGGGATTGTTAACAAAAGAAAGAGAATAGGTGTACAAGCAAATATCCACTTAAACCAGCTTACTTTTGCGGCTATTTTAATCCCTATATAGAATAAAATCGCGCTAAAACCAGAAACGATAGCAAGGATAGGTAGAACATTCCACATAATCGGCAAAAAAAGACAGACTCCAACCACAATATATAATAATAATTCTAGCTTTGGAAAATAGTTAGATACCCAATCTATTACGATCGAAATAAGAATTCCAAAGCCAAAAAAGCCTATCCAAAAGTATGGATTTTCAATTTCATGTGAAAATAAATATAAATCGAAACTTGATAGAAAAATATAAGAAAAAAAGAGTGTTGCCGCAAAACCAGCTCCTGCTAGTTTTATGAAGGCATATCCCATTCCCCTTCTAAAATTCTGACTATCTACCATATTTGTTCCTCCTAAAGGATAGTTACTCATATTCTATCAAAATAAGAAAATAAATTGTTAAAATTTTGGAAAATAAGCATAAGTTAAGGAAAACTTCCATCAGTCGGTTTTGCTGAGATGGTTATCCTAGCCTTTAGGCATGCGATAAAATCAATTATTGATTTTATATGCTTTTATCATCTTATTCTTTTCCGTCTCAAATAATCACGAGTAGATATCCTTATCTATATATTTTTCAGGAAGTAACATGAAGATTGCTATCTCCTTATTTTCTATTTTGACGGTCAAGCAGCTCTCTTTAAGTTATCCTATTGGGATTCGAAAATTTATTATGCTGTGGGGGATTTAGCTTTTATAAGCTGTGAGGAGGAGGAGGGCATATTATAACCAACCATTCCGCTTCGCCTCGGCAATGGCCTCCATTCGGTTTTTTGCCCCTAATTTGCTGATTGCTTCTGAGATATAATTGCGAATCGTTCCAGAAGATAAATAAAGCATTGCCGCAAGCTCCTTTACCGATTTCCCTTCTTCAATCAGTACTAATATTTCTCTTTCGCGCTTTGACAATGGGTTTTCCTTTCCTATACTGCCAAAAATCAGTTCAGAGGCGAACTCTCTTTTGCCGTTCATGATTTTGCGAATAGCTTCTGCTAATTCCTCGCTAGGACCATCCTTTAATAAATAGCCATGAACATTGGCATTTAGCGCTCTTTCAAAATATCCTGGTCGCGCAAATGTCGTTAAAATAATCACTTTACAGGGAGATTTCTGCCGCTGTAATTCCTCTGCGACATCCAGGCCGCTTTTAATAGGCATTTCAATATCTAATAGGCAGACATCGGGATTATATTTTTTTATAAGCTCTAATGCCTGTTCGCCATTTTCTGCTTGTCCCACGACCTCCATATCCTCTTCAAAATTAAGCAAGGTTCCTAATGCTCCTCTTAGCATGCGCTGATCTTCAGAGATGATAATTCGTATCACAATATCTCCTCCTCTCTTCCTTCCTTTTGAATAATGGGGACAATGATGTGAATAGTGGTTCCCGAATCAGATGTCATACTCCATTTTCCGTCAACCAATTCCAGTCTTTCACGCATTCCCTTTAATCCATTCCCTTGCGTTTCCTCCGCCTTCACCCCTTTCCCGTTATCCTGCACGATAAGCTCTATCTCGCCTAAACGTTGTTGAATCAATACTTTACTGATGGTCGCCGCACTGTGCCTGATTATATTTGTTACTGCTTCTTTTAAGCAGAGACTAATAATATTCTGGGTTAAAAGCGGGACCTTTTCATCTTCTAGTTCGATTGTTAGTTCGCTTTCTATCTCTGCTGCCTGTAAAGCTGTCTGTATCTCTACTATTGCTTCACGAATGGTTATGGCGCGCATATCAGACACAAGCTCGCGAACTTGCTTTAATGCCGAGCGTGATATGCTTTCCATTTCCTTTGCTTCCTGTATGGCACTATCTGGTTGAGCCGGTACCATTTTTGCGACAAGCTGGCTTTTTAATGTCAGCAGGGATAAGGTATGGCCGAGCGTATCATGCAAATCTCGAGCAATTCTCATTCGTTCTTCTCTTTTGACAAGATGGCTAATTTGCTCATTCGCTATATCTAATTGTCTTTCTAAATCCATCCGTCGGTTCATCGAGCGGATTCCAAAAGGAGAAATCAGCATAATGATAAAGAACGGCACTAAGAAAAAGAGAGACTGAGGATTGACACCCTTCCAACTAAAAATAATTGGAATAACCAAAGAAATGGCGAAAAGGCTGTAAAAGTAATAGAAGTACTTTTTACCTGAGTAATATCCGATAAAGTTAGCAGGAAAATACCCCATAAATAATAGATTAGGATCATAGAAGATACTAAAAAACATGACTATCAAGATTTGCACAACCAGCCAATAATTAAATATACTCTCTTCCATATGACAGTATAATTGTCGATACGCCAGGAGGAAAACAAGTACAAGCAGGATACCAATCAATTGCTTTATCCCCTTCTCCTGCATTACTTGAATAATCGGAAGTAATACGTATACTAAAAAGATATAAGGAAAAAAGCCATATCTTTTTGGAAAAAGCTCGAATCTCTTCTTGGTATCCATTTTGCGCCTTACACCGCCTCTTGTTTTTTTCCAATATAAATTGATAATACCATAAATAGGAGAAGATACCCGATAATCATCAGATAATTTAGAAAGGATGGATATTGATCTCTAATAATCTCCCACGCTCCATTAGCAAAATGATAGGAAGGAACCCATTTCGCCACTTGCTGCATAAATGTTGGAAACACATCAATCGGCATCCACATCCCTCCTGTTATTGCCATAGACATATATAATAGATTACTAATTCCTGAAGCCGTTTCTACTTTTTTGATATTACCGATAATCGTTCCAAGCGCTAGAAACGGGAGGGACCCGAAGAGAATCCAGATTCCGCAAAGCACCCAGTGGGAAAAAGAAAGATGTACCCCATTAATAAGGACTCCAGCTGTAAATATTACCAAGATAGAAAATAAATGAATAACTGTTTGTGCCACCATCTTAGCCCCAAAGTAAGCAAATTGGGAAAGGGGCGTAATATGCAGGAAAATGGTCCATCCTTCTGCTTTTTCCTGCACAATTTTGATTCCTAATGTCATAATACTTGACCCCATAATACTAAATGTTGTCATCGACATTAAATAATGTACATTCCATAACGCCTCATCATCTCGTGGTGCCGTGAAAATATTGGTAAATAAAAAATAAAAAAGGACGGGAATAAGTAAGGACCAAAAGATATAATATTTATTCCGCAGCGTTCGGACGATTTCCGCTTTACTTTGCATCCAAAAAGATTTCATTCTCATTAACCCCCTTCGTTTCTTCCATTAACTGCGAGAAAACCTCTTCTAACCGACCAAGCTTTACTTCTATATGCTGAATATCCAACTGTCTTTCGAAAAGTTCTTGTAAAAGCTGATCCGAATTTGTAGCAATCAGCGTTACTTTCTCCTTCTCTTTCTGTACATCCACAACATATGGCAATTCTCGGTAGAAATTTAGACTATAAGGAGATTTCTCCTGAAACATTACCCTTGGTTTTGTAAGTTTTTCCTTCAATTGCTCTGGCGTACCGTCGCCTACTACCTCCCCCTTATTAATCATAATAATTCTTTCCGCTACTTCGTCTGCTTCTTGTAAGTAATGGGTTGTAAAAAGGATTGTCTTTCCTTGCCTATTCAATTCTTTGATTTTTTGCCAAAACTGTTCTCTTGACGTTACGTCCATGCCCACGGTTGGTTCATCTAAAAACAACAAATCAGGATTTCCTGCCAGTGCCAACGCAAAATTCAAGCGTCGTTTCTGCCCGCCAGAAAGCTTTTCCGTCCGTTGATTCCACGCTTCTTCTTGAAGCCCTGTTAGTTCCAACAGAGTTGATAACGCTAGCGGACTTTGATAATAGCTTTGAACTAATTGGATTAGCTCCTTTACCTTCAAGCTGTCCATCACACTAACTTCCTGCAGCATCCCACCTACCTTTTCTAATACTTCCTTTTGTCTAGGATTCTTATGAAAAAGAGTAATAGTTCCTCGGGTAGGCTTTATTAAGCCAAGCATCATCCGCATCGCTGTCGTTTTCCCTGCGCCATTCGCCCCTAAGATTGCCACCATTTCTCCCCGTTTTATTGAAAAGGATATATCTTGAACTGCTTTCTTCCCCTGAAACTCTTTCGTTACATGCCTTAACTCTACAATTGTTTCCAACTATTCCACCTCCAAGCTATTATCCTTAGTATAGCGAGCAAATAAGGGGCGGTTTAGTCGCAGATGTCAGGAATTTAAGATGACAAATGTCATTTTTTTATAAAAAAATGCTCTGGTTACTAACCAGAACACGGTTTGTTTCCTTCTTCTCTTGTCATTACGAAAAACTCTACATCATTTGCATTCATAAAAGCAGAAACTTTACGAAAGCCAAATTTTTCATATAAGGCATTGGCTCGTTTATTAAAGGCTGCAACTGTTAAGCGCAACGGCTGCTTCGTTTCTATGGAATCGATAATAAATTGCATAAAGCCCATGCCCCGTCCCTGTCCTGTTAAGTCAGGACGCATACCGAGGCCGATATCGAGGTATCCTTCTGGATATGCTTGAAACAGATATCCAATTGGAACCTGAGCAACAAAGCCTGTGCAATAGAATCCGACTAGATTCCCTTCCTGTTCAATCGCATAATAAGGGTTTTCTGCAAATTCTTGTAACGATTCCTCTGTTACTTCCCCATTATATAAATCATAGGGGGCAGGATAGGTCCAGCTAAGGATTTCCCTGGCCACCTCTTCTGTCATCTTTTGGATAGTGTAATTCATCCGCTATTTTCTCCTGTCCTTTTATTTCGCGTAAATCCTAAATATCTTGTTCCTTGAAATTGCAGTTCCCCGCTGTCCCCTTCAGCCAGCATGCCGTATTCTTCGTCTTTCAGTTGAAATTCGGTGCGATCTCCATTCGGAAATTCAAATGTGGCAAAGTAATGATTATATGCATGAGTATTTCCTCCGCCGTGAATACTTGTTCGCTTGCCTATTACCTTCGCAGCAGAAGTAAGACGTGGCTGCTGATTGTTCTTGCCCCACTGAAAGATTCCCTTTAAAACATTAAATAAAATAATAGCAAACACAAGAAAAATAAAGAGGCGTACAACTGTAAACATAATATCCCCACCAAGTAGAAATTCTTCCATAGGTCTATCTCCTTTTATGATAAGATTATTTTCTTTTCTCTCAATATAGCACTTATTACGCCTACGCCGCTATATGGGAAAAGGTTTCAAAAGGTAGTCATCGTTTTCCTAAAAGGTTATGTTTTTTCACAAAAAAATCTAGTGCTCTCCGCACTAGATTCTGTTAATATACTCGTATTTGTGAATTACTGATGTGGTGCACCTGGAGGATAGAAGCTCGGCGGCATCTTAATCCATCCATGCTCCCTCATTCTTGTTTTCAGCTCCATCCCAAAAATGCTTTTCTCCGTATGGAAACGAATCCACATTAACCCCACATCACTGCGCACACTTTGCGTGATATTAGTGGAACACATAACAATATTGCTTGTCACTTTTGCCGCCAGCAAATTGGCTATCTCCATATCAGTAGATTTCGCTCCTAACGGAACGGCATTCGGATCAGACTTAGGCTTTGACTCAGCAGAATTCGAGAGAGGAACACCTTCCTTAATCATAAACTCCTCTAAAGTTCTGCGCTGCTCTGTTGCTAATTCCTTTGCTTCATGAACCAATTTAATTAAAACATTATCTGTCGTTGTATTAAGTGCCATCTCAAGGACGGGAATTTCATCCGCAATTGCAGCATGATATGTCCAGCAGCCCATCGCCTCTCCAATATGAAGCAAAGGTTTTGGTTCTGAATCAAATCTTGTCCTAATATAGTCAAGAAGCGCTTCCATCTTATGTGCCATTACTACACCTCTTAGTGTTTTTTACCTATAATGTTTACAACTAGATGGCAGTTTATTCAAAATAAATGAAAAGGCAAGCAAAAAGTGAAAAGAATCTCCTTTTTTGACAAATGAGCGAGCAGTTAAGTTCACAGTAAAACTTATTGATGCTTTTGTTTGCGGGTCTATCTAGTTTTCTTGCGACTTTCTCCACTTTGCTTGCGACTTCCGCTCTTTTACTTGCGACTCTCCACTCAACGCAGCACGCCGATCCGCTTTCTTACTTCTTCTAAAAATGGCAATGTTCGCGCTCTAGCTTTTTCTGCTCCTTTTTGGAGAATAAGATCTATTTTTTCTGGATTTGCCATTAACTCCTGATATTTCTTTCTTGGTTCTTCTAAGAATCGATTCATCACAGCAAATAATTCTTTTTTCACTTCGCCCCATCCGATTCCGCTTTCGTACTTTTTACGCATCTGCGCTATTTCTTCGACACTGGCAAATTCCTTATATAGTGTAAATAGAATAGACGATTCTGTATCCTTTGGAGCTTCTGGCGGAAGCGAGTCAGTTTTGATTTTATTAATGAGCTTTTGTAGCTTTGCCGGTTCTTCAAAAAGCGGAATTGTGTTATGGTAGCTTTTGCTCATTTTTCGACCGTCTAAACCAGGCAAAATGCTTGTTTCTTCATCTACAATATATTCTGGAAGTACAAATGTCTCTCCATATTGGTGATTAAAGCTATCCGCAATATCGCGAGCAATTTCCACATGCTGAATTTGATCTTTTCCGACTGGTACCATATTTGCTTGAAAAGCAAGAATATCAGCTGCCATCAAGATTGGGTACGTAAATAATCCCATATTTACCCCGTCATCTACCTCTTTCCCTGCTTGTTTATTGCTATCAACTATCCCTTTATAGGCGTGAGCTCGGTTCAGCAATCCCTTTGGGGAAAAGCAAGATAATATCCAACTCAATTCAAAAATTTCCGGCACATTCGATTGACGATAGAAGATTGTTTTTTCAGGATCCAATCCAAGCGCTAACCATGTCGCTGCTACTCCATATGTTAAGGTTCGAAATTCTTCCTGATCGTGAATTTTTGTTAAACCATGGTAATCCGCAATAAAATAAGCTGCTTGATAATCGTTATTTTCTGCTAGCTTCAAAGCGGGTTTAATCGCTCCTATATAGTTTCCTAAATGAATCTGCCCTGTTGGCTTAATACCTGTTAAGACAATTTGCTCCATTTGATAATCCTCCCTTTTCTTAAGCGAAACCTCCGTCAGCGGGACGATAAGCATCGGATAAAACACAAAAAGGGCTACTCATCCTAAAAAAGGACGAGTAACCCGTGGTGCCACCTTCATTCGTTTATATCCGATAAACGCACTTATCCGTACAGAAACATAGCCGTTTCTTATACTTTGTCTTTTTTAACGGTAAGACGTTCCGCGCAGCATACTATTGGTTCAGCCTTGAAGCTCCGAAGCCCATTCAGCAATCAATCCGTACTGATTCGCACCAACCATCAGCTCTCTTAAACCTTTCAACTGCCTACTCTTCTTCCTCATCGCTCAATAATATTACATATATAGTAAAATATACATTTCAAAAGGTCAAGAGATCCAAAACGAAAAAATTTTTAAACATAAAATCAACATAACCTCTTGTATTTGCAAATTTTATCTGTTAGTATCTTTATCAAGTTAGCGCTAACTTTAAATTTTACTAATTATATCTTTTAATATATATGCTTTGATTGGAATCAGTAGTGCCTATTTCCCTGTTTTTAGAGAGTCAATGGCCGGTGCAAATTGACACAAAAATAGACGCGAATTACCTCCAGGAGCATTCTTTGTGAAAGAAGTTTATTCGATTAGCAAAGAACGGATGAGCCGTTACCCATAATGAGTGGAAGAATAGGAATAATTATATTCTTCAATTAGGGTGGTACCACGTGCTTACAAGCAACCACGTCCCTTTTTTTAGGGGCGTGGTTTTTTTGTTTATTAATCATTTAATTTAACGAAAGGAGAAAAAAGATGAGTCCATTTATTGAACAGTTAACGAGCGACCAAGAAAAAGAAATGAAGAGGCAGCTAGATGTCTATCGCCAAGGCGTGCAAGACATCATTCCAACAGAAGAACTCGCAGAAAAAATTGCAAAATCCCTTGTGACCAATACGCCATTAAAAGTAAAGCTTGGTCTTGACCCATCTGCGCCAGATGTTCACCTTGGCCATACTGTTGTACTGAATAAATTACGCCAATTCCAGGAAAATGGGCATACTATTCAATTGATTATCGGCGATTTCACTGGGAAAATCGGTGATCCAACTGGAAAATCTTCTGCTAGAAAACAACTGACAGATGAAGAAGTAAAGGAGAATGCGAAAACTTATTTTGAGCAATTCGGAAAAGTCTTGGACATGGAGAAGGTTGAGCTTCATTACAACTCTAAATGGCTCTCTTCCCTTTCTTTCGAAGATGTTATAGGACTTGCTGGAAAAATAACCGTTGCCCGCTTACTAGAACGAGATGATTTTGAAGAGCGATTAGCATATGGAAAATCGATTTCCTTGCATGAATTTTTTTACCCATTAATGCAAGGGTATGATTCTGTTATGTTAGAGGCAGATATTGAGCTTGGTGGGACAGATCAGCATTTTAACATTCTCATGGGCCGCCACTACCAAGAGAAGTTTGGAAAAGAAAAGCAGATTGCTATATTAATGCCGCTATTAGAAGGATTAGACGGGGTAGAAAAAATGTCTAAGTCAAAGCATAACTACATTGGCATTGATGAGAATCCCAATGAAATGTACGGCAAAGCAATGTCCATCCCTGATCCATTAATGAGCAAATACTTTGAGCTTATTACAGATCTGGAGCCTGCTGAAATCACGCAAATAAAAAAAGAATTGCATACAGGAACTCTTCACCCTCGGGATGCTAAAATGCTGCTAGCCAAAACAATCGTCCGTATGTACCATGGCAAAGAAGCAGCCGAAAAAGCAGAACAGCAATTTATTACAATTTTTCAAAAAGGCTCCTTACCAGAGGATATTCCAACCGTTAAGTGGACTGGTAAAAATCCTGAATCGCTTGTTCAGCTATTAGTAGACTTACATCTATTAACCTCGAAAAGTGAAGCAAGACGGATGATACAAAACGGTGGTGTACGCATCAATGGAGAGAAAGTCGAAGAAATGGACCTTGAAGTTTCAATCAATAAGGACTTGATTATTCAAGTAGGAAAAAGAAAGTTTGTAAAACTGCTTAGCGAATAAGAAAAAATGGGCTAGCTGCTAGCCCATTTTTCTATTCTCTCTTTAGGAGCTTACTGCTTCGCCTCCATTTACGTGCAGAACTTGCCCTGTTACAAATCGGGAATCATCGGAAGCTAAGTATACAAAGGTTGGTGCTAGTTCAAATGGTTGGGCCGCTCTTTGCATTGGATTCTCTGAACCAAAGATAGCCACTTGATCAGAGGAGAAGCTCGCCGGAATTAATGGTGTCCAAATTCGTCCTGGCGCTACTGCATTTACTCGAATGCCATCTTTGATAACACTTCTGGCAAGAGCGCGAGTGAAGCCGACATTTGCTGCTTTTGTGGCAACATAGTCAATTAACAGAGGTTCCCCAGCATATGCAACAACAGAAGCAGTGTTAATAATGCTGCTGCCCGGCTTTAAATGAGGAAGCGCTGCTCTTGTCGTATAAAAATGAGAATAAATATTAACCTTAAATGTATTATCAAATTGTTCATCCGTAATATCTGTTAATCTCGCCTGTTGAAATTGAATGCCGACATGGTTACAAAGAATATCCAATTTTCCGAATGCCTTAACTGTTTTCTCTACAATATCTATACACTGTTTTTTCTTGCGCAAGTCTCCTGGTAATAACAGACATTGCTGCCCTAACTCCTCAATTCTTTTTTTCGTACGATTCGCATCCTCATGCTCATCTAAATAGGCAATCGCTACATCTGCCCCTTCCTTTGCAAAAGCAATGGCAACGGCTGCACCAATTCCACTATCTCCTCCTGTTATTAAAGCCACTTTCCCTTTCAGCTTTCCACTTCCTATGTAGTGGTCATTTTCAATAATTGGCCTTGGAACCATATAACTTTCAAGTCCCGGCTGACGAAGCTGTCTATTTTCAGGAAAATTAATCGGTATTTCCTCATACTTTGTGATTCTTCCGTAGTTCGGATAAAGCGGATATGGGTCTGTCTGTTTATTGTCAGCAAAAAGTTCTTGAACTTCCTTTAATCCCAAAAGCTTCTCTGATTGATGATTTCTTGTTTCTACTAATTCATAATATGCTTTTGGTACTTGGTACATCGGATCTCTTGGATCATTTACATAAATAGACATACTGATCCCTCCTCATAGTCGTAACATATCCTATGTGGCATTCATTATTTGGTGCCTAATTATCTTTTTGGGACTAACTCTCTTTTGCCGGAAATGAATACATTAAAAGAAGAAATGAAGGAGGGGTATAGATGAGATATGAATTTAACCCAAAGGTAAAACTATTACTACAAAAGCATTCTAATGAAACTGTGTATATGACCTATATCAACCATAAATGGACAATGCCCAAAATAACGTTAAGACCGCCATATTTTAAAAGGCCAGTTTATGAATTACATTTTCCAAAAATATGAGAAAATTAGAGGAATGGAATCTTTTCCATTCCTCTTAGCTTGTCGACAAAAAGATATTGGAGAAGTAAAAATGCATTTTCATGCGTTGCTTGGAGTGGAGGGGGTGAGACTCCTGTGGGATTAGCGAGACAGTCTGAGACCCTGCAGGCTGTAAGCCGAAGCGGCTCAGCGCGAGCCCCACGGAAAGCGAACCCCCGGAGCGGAAAGTAACGTCTAAATTCAAAGAGATTAATAAATATACTTTACTCAAACTTCTATTTCCAAAATACAGGAGTTTGTCTACAGTCTGAGAGGAATGGAGTCTTTTCCATTCCTCTTTTATAGACTAATTCCCTGATTCACTCACCTTCCGCTTCAAAGCAGCATGAGCTTGTCCCCAAAAGATAAGTAAGATACCAATAATCTGCAGAAAATCAGGACGATATGCTGTTAAAACTATATCCATAAAGATTGCAACTGCTGGATCGATAAATACCAGGATTGCAATTGTCCCTGAAGACAGCTTTGGCAAACTGCTAAAAAACAAATAATATACATACCCCGTATGGACGATCCCTGTTAATAAAATATAAAACCAATTCTCTCCCGTTAACTGGCTAAAATAATCCCATTGGACAAATGGCAATAGCATGAGAACCCCTACACCTGTTTGGATAATAGTTGTTAAAATAGGATTTAATTTTGAAATTTTCTTGCCCATCAAAGTGGTTAATGCATAAAACAAGGCTGCTCCAAATGCCCACGGCAATCCAGCTGACATAAGACTTTCTAAAGACAGATAATCTTGCATTCCCCCAACTAATAATGTTCCAATAAAGCATGTAATAACCGTCAACATTACTTTTAAAGTGATCTTTTCCCGATAAAGAAAACTTCCCAGTAACACAACTAGAACCGGTGCCAAATGATAGATCGAAACGGCAACCGTTACGGACATATGCTCAAAGGAACGAAAGAAGAAGACCCAATTGACAACGAGAAACACACCACACAGGACACTAAAGCCAATCTCCTTTTTCTCCACCGTTTCTTTTTTCTTATTTGAAAATAAATACACCAAACTTAATACGACACATGCACAAATGCACCGAATAAATACAAGTTCGATTGATGGCAAATTTGTTTTGGCAGAGAAATAGCCAACCGAACCAAATATAGCCATCGATAATGCAAATTTCATTGCTGCACTCATAATACTCCCCCAAATTCTTCCCAGTTGCTCATTTTACTCTTAATGATATAGAAAAATTGGTCTTTTTGGAATATGTTGGGATGATTTTTTCAGTTTATTTCGTAAATTCTTGAAAAAAATCCTTATTCATTAGAAAAAGAAGGGGTGTGGTCATCATCCGCAGACTGAATACACTTCACTTTCCATAGGGCGAGCGCCGAGCCGCTTCGGCGTATACGCTCCTGCAGGGTCTCGGACTTTCTCGCAGCTCCCATAGGAGTCTCCGTGTATTCAGTCAACTCCATTTTCCCTAGTAATTTTAGTTTACTAAAAAAAATAGAACTAAATAAACACTAAAAACGGAGTGTAATGGAGCGGAGGACACTCAAATCCTTATGGGAAGCAAAGCAATCTTTAAACCCTACAGGAGGCTTAGGTTGTTCCCCGGCGCATAGAGTGTCAGTAGCGTAATAGAACGAGTTGATTTTACTTCTTAATTAGAGATTGTTTGTCTTTATCTATTATATATTTTATCCTAGCCTCCATTCAGAAAACAAAAAAACCCTTTCTGAGAAAGGGTTAAATTCTTTTTGCACCATAGTATTTTGTTTTCCAATAAGAGTTAGATAGCTTGTCCACTTTTACTCCTTTGGAGGAGGAACTATGGATAAACTGATTACTTCCTATGTATATGCCGACATGGGAGGCACCTTTTTTATATGTTTTAAAGAAGATTAAATCTCCTTTTTTCAAGTTTGATTTCTTTACTTTTTTTCCTTTTTTATACATGCTCGCGGTTGTTCGCGGCAGTGATTTGCCGACCTTTTTGTAGCTATAACCGACAAATCCGGAGCAGTCAAATCCTTTTGGAGATGTTCCTCCATATTTATATGGTGTTCCAATGTATTTTTTTGCAACAGTAACAACTGATTTCTTTGAAGCAGCGCTTGCTTCATGGGCATTAAATATGCCGGAAAATAACAAACCAAATGACAGGAGTGACATAACAAGAACTTTTTTCATGTAGTGACCTCATTTTAAAATATTGTTCCCAAGGCTTCCTTCTATCAACAAAATCTATCTTCTCATATTATTCAGATAATTAGGTTACAGCTAGATAGAAATTCGATTACAAATCTATTACACTATTATTCAAGAATAACTTTCCTACGGTTCCAATATCTTCTTATTAGCTAATTTCTCTAAAGAAAGGAACGAACATGATATACTAATAGAAAAAAGAAGGAGCGTATAAACAGTGGATTTTATTGCTATCGATTTTGAAATTGCGAATGCTGATATGGCAAGTGCCTGTTCCATCGGATTAGCTTATGTAGAAAATAACGCGATAATAAAAGAACAATATTTTTTAATAAAGCCGCCAAGTCTATCATTTGATCCAAAGTTTATAGCGGTTCATGGAATAACAGAAAAGGATGTTGAGAATGCGAAGAGTTTTCCAGAAGTGTGGGAACTAATAAAAGAAGATATTTCTTCCCATACTATTATCGCTCATAATGCCCAGTTTGATATGAGTGTTCTGTATTCCTGTCTAGAAAAATATCAATTGGCTAAACCTGATTTTTCCTATATTTGCAGTATTCCTATTAGCAATCGGGCAACAAGAGGAGCAAAAATTGGGCAATCATTGAAGGACCGGACCTCTTATTTTGGCATTTCTATGCAAGAACATCACCATGCAGGTTCCGATGCGCGAGCATGTGCAGAGCTAGTAATCGCTTGTATCCAATCGATAAAGAAGAATTCGTTAAGCCATTACTGTGCGTCCTATCCAACTCTTCCTATAAAACAATTTTCAGAATTAAAACCACAAAGAACTTTTGGAAGAGCAACTAATTTTTCCAACAAAAAACCATTCAAGAAGTTTTCTTCCGTTTCCATATCAGACATAACACCAACAACGGATTCCTTTGATGTGGATCACCCGCTATATGAAAAAAATCTTGTATTTACTGGTGATCTGCGTACACTAGAACGGAAAGATGCGATGCAGCAAGTAGTTAATGTTGGAGGTATTATTAAAAGTGGTGTCAGCAGTAAAACAGATTATTTGGTGGTCGGTGACCAAGACCAAAAGCTTGTTGGATCTGAAGGCATTAGTTCTAAAGAGAAAAAAGCGTATGATTTACAGGCAAAAGGAAAGCCCATAGAAATTATTAACGAACAGGAATTTTTAGCACTATTAAAAAGAGAACGAGTCAATCATTAATTGAATAGAAAAGACTGTTTCTTCCCCACTAAGAAGCAGTCTTTTTATTATCCTTTTTTCCCTTTCTTCCATCGGAAAGGCATAAGCAAAACAAAAAATAAAAAAAAGGCGACTGCCTCAAGAACCAGTATGTAATATGGATATGGACCTAAATAATCGAGTAAAGAACCATTTTCCGGTTTATATGCTAAAAACATATAATTACCGCCTGTATAAACATTAACAATCCATGCAAGCACTGCGCTGCTATTGAGAAAAACAAAGGACAAAACCATCCCTTTTTTAGTCGGTTTATATTGGTGGACAAGCACAAAATAAAGACAAGTCCATATAATAAGAATATGCGTAACAAAAAAGTGAAAATAGCGGAAATGGGGATAACCTATAAATAACTCAGGTGTGACAATAGCCATTAAGGCGCCAATCATGCCGAAAAAATAGACAACTTGAAAAACAAACTCCCATTTTGTAATCAGAAGCAGCAAACAAAGCACTAAGCTAATGGAACACAGATGGAACGGCAGCATAAAAGAAGCATCCCATAAACCATCCTTATACATCCAATAATGATACATCACCTCAAAACCAAGTAATAATACAAAGAAAACAGACTGAAAAATACCCCTGATCATTTGGATGCAATTCCGAAAAATAACAAGGAAAATTCCCCCTATTATAAGAATACCTATCATGATTAGATGGGAAACAGAAAATAATTCAAAGGGAAAATCATCATAAAGATGCCCGTACCATCCCTTCATTACCACCATTCTCCTTTCTGATATTTTCCGAAAAAAACTTTTTCCAAATTATTTTTAAAAACTATGTATAAAAGTTTAATAGTTTGGGAATATTATAGACAAATACTACTGAAAAGAAAAAATCATTTTTAAAGGAGAGGATTATGATGAAACTACAAACAAATACTGCAATGACTGATTTTATTGACAAAGATAAATTCGAATTAGAATCCTACCTTGAATATTTATTTAACCTTGCTTCGGAAAAATAATCTGAAGGATACGATGATTTTTCTTTATTAAAAAATCATCGTATCCTCCAGACTCCTTTTAGGTGACATGGTTGGATATCACTATCCTTCTAGCAAAAAAGGAAAATTATCCAACAAGTCATTCTCCTACATTTTTGTAAATTTAATAGAAAAAGTACTTATTTTTTCCAATTTAATTTGGTAAAATAATAAAGCAATCTATAAAATATAGGAGTTTTAAATGTTAATGGTACTTTCTCGAATGAATATAGAAAATGTTTGTGAACTTATGGACACAATCGATTCTTTAAAAATACAATTACTTAAATATGGGATTGAAAAAGGATTAAATGATCCCAATACCATTCAAATAAGTGAACTGCTGGATACATATATTGTCATGTATCAGAAAAAAATGGCTCAAAAATAGACAAGTATACAAAATTCTCCTGAATCCTCTTCTACAATTATTCCTGCCGAATAAGATTAATCATATCTTTCATCGCCGCTGCCGCTGCGCCCCTTGGATGTGACGCACCGCCAACACAGCAAATTGCTCCCATTTCTTCCGTTTCAAACAAGATTCCTTTATTTGTTCCCTTTACATGGATTAGCGGATTTTCAGGAGGAATCATTTCGGGTTTTACTTGTAAGATAAACTTATCTCGTTGCTTTTTCGCTGTTGCAATTAACTTCCACTCACAGCTATTTATTTTGGCACGCTGTATATCTGCTTTCGTAATCTTGTCGATGCCATCGATATCCACATCTTCTAAAGTTAGATTCGTATGAAGTAATCCATTTGCTAATAGCAATATTTTGCATGCACTATCCAACCCCTTAATATCTAGATCAGGATTTTTTTCCGCAATTCCATTTTCCTGTGCTAACTGTAATGCTTTTTCAAAAGTCAGGTTTCCCTCTGACATACTTGTCAGGATGAAATTGGATGTCCCGTTCAAAATCCCTTTTATCGATTGAATGGTACTGCCTGCCAAACTAAATTCACCGATATCTAATGTAGGCAACGCTGCTGCCGTAGCACCACTATACTTAATATGACACCCTTTTCCTTTGGCAATTGCCAGTAATTCTGGCAAGGAATGAACAAGTGCCCCTTTACTGATAGATACGATATCCATTTTTGCCTCGAGCGCTTTTTTTATGTAAGAAAGTGCTGGTTCGCCTGTTTCTAAATTCGTAGGGGTACACTCTACGAGAATATCTCCTTGGATTACTGGAGATTCAAGCACTAAATCTTTCATACTAGCATATTGCGAAATTCCGATCGATCCTGTGGGGAGCTGATTTAAAATAGTTAGATCCAGGCCTTGTGGTTCATAGATCATCCCTACAGATCCAACCACGCCAGTTACTATCAATTCTGTCTGATACTGTTTTATATACACTTCTTTTTTCCGATATAATAATTCGATAAATTCCTTCCCGACTGTGCCATATCCCGTAATGATTATTTTTTTTTGTTTCATTGTTTCAGATATTCCTTTCTTTGCTATTCTTGCTATAGACTTCTTTTTTTTCGTTTGTATTTCCTTTATTTTGGAATAAAAAATTTTTCACTGTAACTTTTCTTCTCATTAAACGTGTTATAAGCAATAGGGGGCGAAGATGAAGGATTCAATTGATACTATTTATCAAACTTATTTTAATGATATTTATTATTTTCTCCTTTCACTCTGCCATAATCATCATTCTGCAGAAGACTTAGTTCAAGAGACATTTTTCAGAGCACATCTCTATCTGGAAACTTTCCAAGGAAAAAATGTGAAGGCCTGGCTTTTCACGGTGGCGTATCACGTTTTTATCGATCAGTTTCGAAAAAATAAGCGACTAGTAGTCAAAGAGAATGATTTCTTTCAAGAAAAGATGGAGAACGCGCAAAGAATAGAGGAGACAGTCTTATTAAAAGAAGAGATTCAAAGAGTGAAAACCATTCTAAAAGTATTACCAGAAAAACAAAGGATGGCCGTATTACTAGCAGACTTCCAAGAGCTTACAACAGAGGAAGGTGCCATGGTAATGAACATTAGTCCAACCTACTTTAAAGTTTTACTCTTCCGAGGGAGACAAACAATAAGACAGAGGGGGAAACAAATTCGTGAGTGAAGAGTACAAAAAAAGGTTAGAAGCATATAAAAATGGAGAACTTTCTAAAGAGGAAGCAGAAGAAATAGAGAGAGATTTAGAAAAAATGGAGCAATATTTTCAAGTTTTTGAGGAAGCAGAAATAGGCAATCCTCATCAAGCCGCACCACTGCTGATTGATTCAAAAAAACAAAGGAGAATTGTAAGAAGAGGAAAGTGGATAGCCCGATTACAAACAGCGCTCACTGCATTAGGACTAATCATTCTTTTCACCATTCTTTCTTCCATTTTCACTGCCGTTTATTACGCTTGGGGCACTCCCGATAGAACAGATGTATACCGAAACATTATTGATTTAACCCTTACTGTAACAGATCCCTATGGGCAGTACAGTGGAACAAGTACAGCTACAAAGCCATACTTTGGACTGGAAACAACAACAGATATTGAAAAAAGAGTCGGGGATGAAATCTATAAAACGGGGGAATATAAAACAAATTTCTTCTTTTCTCTCATGGGAGTGCCTGAAAAGAAAACACAGGGAGTCATCTCCCAACAACAAGCCTCCTTTTCCTTTTTACCAAAAGAATCATCACCATCGGAATGGAAGCGACTAGAAAAAGTAAAGAATGGCACTGTTGCGTCTGTTTATCTGTCCTTCTCTGAATTATTATCAACAAATAAAGTGTTTGATTATTTAAAAGATAGAAATGTAGAAATTATCTGGTTTGCTGTTGATACAGGGGTAGAGAATAGAGACGAATTTGGTATAGACCCAATCGGGTTTCCTAATACCCCCATTTGGCATGATGATGATATGATTACAGATTCAACCGAAAAGGAAGGAAACTTTTGGTTTTCCATTGAATCGAGCTCTTCTTCTTCGCCAGAGTATACAGAAGGAGATGCGGAGATTCTCCATAAACAATTTCTAAAAACACTTGCATTTTTGGAACCCTATGAAAAAAAGGCGGAAAATTTTTATTTTGGTCATTTAGAATTAAATAAACGAATTGCTTATATGAAAAAACATGGTATTAATCATTATGGGGTTGTTATTACTGGTCCTACAGAGGAAATTCTCAAATTAAAAAAAGAAAACTGGATAAGGGCAATTCATATTGATGAAATAGGGTTTTGGAATTGGGATGAATAAAAGAAACATAAGTACCCACAGTGCGCTATAAAGCACTGTGGGTCTATTTTTTCTATAAATACTTCCGATGCAGCGCTTTTCCATCATAGCTATAAAGAAGCGGTTTATCTTCTACTACCGTCTCCATATGCACGCCTCTTCCCCATAATTGATGAATATACGGAAGAACCTTTTCTAAATATTTCAAGTCTAATTCAATTCCCTCGAAGCCATGCTTTAAGTACAGCTCGCCATTTTTATTATAATCACCATCATTGACTGTAATATATGGAAAGCCCCCATTAACGCGCATGCTGACTAATTGATCTCGGACTTGTTCCCATGCCTTATCGACAATTTTATAATCTCTTCCTTGCTTTTGGAACAAATACATATCTTCTCTCATGACAAGATCTTTGGTTAAATAGTTTCTCAGAAACGAAATATCTGATTCTATTTCCCGAACTTCAAACATTTTTTCCCGTCCTGATCCCGGTTTGACACCTCTTTGCTTCATTTCTTCTGTTGGATTATTATAGCGTTCCTCGATATCTTCAAATATCTTTAATCCTAGATAATAGGGATTAATACCCGTTTTAGATGGCTGTACTACACCAGCATTCAGCTTCGCAAATTCAATGGCTTCCGCACTTGTTAAATCTAATTCTCGAACAATCCGCTGATGCCAATAGGATGCCCAGCCTTCATTCATAATCTTTGTTTCTAATTGCGGCCAGAAATAAAGCATTTCTTCGCGCATCATCGTTAAAATATCCCTTTGCCAGTCGGTAAGCTCTCTACTAAAGTTTTCAATAAAAAGTAATAAATCCTTCTCTGGCTGGGGCGGGAATTTCTTGGCTACCTTTTTCTTCGGCTTCTTTGGTTTATTTCGGTCGTCTAATCCCCATAATTCATCATAAGGCGTACTTGCTGGCTCCTCTTCCTCTACAAACTCTACATCGTCCATAGACCAGGCTAATTTAGGTCTCATTAAGCTTGGATCAATATGTTCATCAATGGCCAATACCGCATCTAAAAACGTTTCCACTTCCTGCTTCCCGTATTTAATTTCATATTGACGAATCCGATCAGCTGTTGCAGCCATACTTTCAACCATTTCTCGTTTGGTATTTTGAAAGCGAACATTATTTTTAAAGAAATCACAATGTGCCAAAACATGGGCAACGATAAGCTTATTATTTATTAAAGAGTTACTATCAAGCAAAAAAGCATAACAAGGATTTGAGTTAATGACTAATTCATATATTTTGGATAAGCCTAAATCATAATGTAATTTCATTTTATGAAACTGCTTTCCAAAGCTCCAATGGGAAAATCGAGTAGGCATTCCGTAAGCACCGAATGTATAAATGATATCCGCAGGACAAATTTCATATCTCATTGGATAAAAGTCTAGTCCAAATCCAGTAGCAATCTCGGTGATTTCTTCAATGGCATATTCCAGTTCCTTTTGTTCTACCTCATTCATTCCGCTCTCTCCTTTCACCGTTTAAACTAATGTATGAAAAGAAAAAGAGAATCATGAGTAAATTGAATAAAATTGAGTTGGATAGATCTTTTTATTTAATGCTTGTGTGGGTGTTGGGGAATTGGTTTTAGAGTAAGTATAGTGCTGGTTTTTTGTGGTTTATCTTGGTGATAAAAGCTAGTTTTTGTTGGACTAATTTGGTTTTGGCTTTCATCACGGGTATGAACACCTTTTTCAGTTATCCTGACTGTTTTTTTAGTTTTCCTTCTGCATATGTACGCTTATATGCTGTCGTTCCTCTTACTTTCCCGCTTTCATCCCGCCTTTTGCCCTTGACCGTCCCTCTTTCTACTTTTATTCCAAAAAAAGGAGCATTCCCACGGAACACTCCTTTTCTCCTTATTCTATTATCTCTTTCACCTTTTTCACAACGTATCCGGAGCTGCCTTTATCTTGTACGCTTTCCATCATCATTGCAATCAAGAGATTCTTATTGCCTTTATCATAGGTAACATACCAGCCGTTTTCTGTTCCTTTTTCGCCTTGCTTTTCTTTTAATTCAGCTGTACCTGTTTTTCCTGCGAATGTCTTGCCGCTTATTTTTCCGGCACGTGCTGTACCGTGAGGACTTTCAATAACCTGTTGTAAGTCGTCAGAAATGGTATTGGCTACTGATTCATCCATGATTTTTTCTTTCCAAACCTTACTCTTCTCTTCACTATCTAATAATACAGGTGTTATTAAATTTCCACCGTTCACAAATGGTGTGTATGCTGTCGCAAGATGAATCACGCTCATTTCCACATGCCCTTGGCCATATCCTGAGTCTGCTAAAAGCGGCTCCGTATCTAATTTACCATAGGTAGATGTTTCAATTGGGTAAGCATAATTAAACGGTTCTTCAAACCCGAATTTTTTTAGTTCTGCTGCAAATTTATCTTTGCCTAAGTCAAGTGCTGTTTGCGCAAAGTAAATGTTATCACTATATATCAAAGCATCTGCGAGATTTACAGGCTCTGAGCTTGTATGCACTCTTGTGACATAATAACCGCCCCAAGATTTATCCTTCTGCCACTTCTTAGTGGTAATCTTTCTTTCCTGTTCAGGAGTGATAACGCCCTCTGTTAATGCAGCAGCTGCTACAAGCGGCTTCATAACAGAACCAGGAGCATATTTGTTTTTAAAGCGATTGGTAAAAGGATCTAGCTTATTATTTTCATATGCTTCTTTGTCAGATGTTGTCAGGCCAACAATCATCTTGTTTGGATCAAATGCGGGACTGCTGACTAGCGCTAGTGTTTCCCCTGTTTGCGGATTAATAGCTGTAGCTGCACCTGCTTCGCCATCCATTTTTTCATATATTTTCTTTTGCAAGTCTGCATCGATTGTTAACTTTATATTTTCGCCATTCTTTACATCTTTTTTGGCTAAACTAACTGTACTACCGTCGGCTTTTTTAATAGAAATTTCTTCGCCATTCGTGCCCTTCAATCGTTCTTCCAGCACTTGCTCTAAGCCTCTTTTTCCAATTACATCACTGCTTGAATAGCCCTTCCCTTTATTCTCCTCTAGCTCTTCTGCAGTGATGCTGCCAATGTAACCAATTAAATGGGCAGCACTTTCGCCAAATGGATAAATTCTTCCTTTAGTATCCTGCTTCTGCACACCAGGTAGTTTAAAGAGTTTATCTAAATAAGCACGGTCTCCTGTGGCAACTTTTTTAATTGGTACAAAAAAGCTCGGTTGTACCCAATCAGCCTTGATCGCTTTCTCTATGGTTTCTTTTTTAATATCCAAAAGCTTTGCTAGATTACTTACGACTGCATCTGGATTATCTCCCATTTGTTCTGGAACCAGTCCAATTTCATAAATAACTCCATTCATTGCCATCGGATTTTCATTTTTATCAACAATACTGCCGCGTTCTGCAGGTATTGTGTTGACTGAAATTTTATCATCAGGACCTAACTCAGAAAAAATATAAGTAGTATCCCAATTAATATACCAATTCTCATCCTTGTCTCGCTCTTCTTTTACAAGCTTGGCCTTATTATCAAAGCTGATTTCTCCGGCCATGCTGTTCATTTTAACCGAAAATGGAATTTCTGCTTTCTCTACTTTATCAAATTTTTCGTCTTCTGAAGGCTTCTTATATGTTACCTCTAAATCTTTAATACCTAAATCTTTATAGATTTTTTCGTATCTAGAAACAAATTCTTCTTCCGAAACATTTTTCTTTGCTTCTGTTGATAAGAAAGCATACATTTCTTTGAATTTTTCATCATTCCACAGTTTTATATATTGTGATAGCCGTTCATCTGGGGTAGGATCATTTTTATTGCATCCTGTTACCACTGCTATCAATACAAATATCAGTAAAAGCATCCATCTCTTTTTCATTCCTATCTCCCCTTCTAATCTACTATTACTAGCGTACCATTTTTTTATAAAAACGGAAAAAGAATTACATACAAAATGGTCATTTTTTTTATTTCTTCTTTCCTGCATCCTGTATATTATTACCTTTCTGACAAAATAATAACTTTATTACGAAAACCAATTGAAAAAGTTACAAATCGTTTTTAACATACTTTTGTTTCATCATTTGCTAAAATACAGGCTAAGGGGGGATATAGATGATTGTGTTATTTGATGGAGTTTGTAATTTATGCAACAAAAGTGTGCAGTTTATTATTAAAAGAGATCCAGTTAACCAATTTTCCTTTGCTTCCTTACAGAGCGAAACGGGCAAAGATCTATTGAAGAAATATCATTTATCTGAGGTTGATAGTGTCATCCTTTTGAAAGATGATAAATACTATACAGAATCGGATGCTGCTTTAGAAATTTGCAGCCATCTTACAGGTGGATGGAAGCTTCTAGCTATTTTTAAAGTAATCCCGCCATTCATCAGAGACCCTCTTTATCGAATTATTGCTAGAAATCGTTATAAATGGTTTGGCAAACAAGATTCCTGTATGCTCCCAACAGAAGAAATGAAAAAGCGTTTTATCGAATAAAAAAAGACCGCTTTCTCATCAGAAAACGGCAGAAAATTGGAGATAAAAGGACTACTCGTAAAACAGATATTGGGGTTTAATAGAAATCTTAAAATTTCTATTAAAAATGCTCAATTAAGTTTTATTATGCGAATAATCAGAAGGCGTAGGTAGGCACTTCTAAAAATAGCAAAAATATTCTTAATATATTGCGGTAAAAACAATTAAATCATATTATAAAGATAGATGAATTCTTGATTTTTAAGTGTATTTCGCCATTTTAAGGCATTTAGTACTGTTTTTTCACAAAAAACCTTCGAAAATATAACTTTAGGAATATCATTTAAAAAGGTGAGCTTTTCTATGTAGGAGTGAAGCGATTGGATTTTTCAGCGGTTGGGGAAAAAATCAAGGAATTACGAAAGCAAATGGGACTATCACAAAAGGAACTTTCTCACAATATTTGTACACAAGCGCAAATAAGCAAGATTGAAAAAGGAGAAGTACTTCCATTGTCCTCTACTCTTTATCTTATATCGAAACGATTGGGAGTAGACGTAAATTACTTCTTCGATATTGGTACGACCCCTAGACTAGATTATGTGGAAGAAACTTTTCGGCAACTAAAAGCAGCTAGAAGAAATACTGATTATCACACAATAAAACAGATTGTAAAAGCAGAAGAAAAAAATCCTTTATTTACGCACCATAAAAAAAACTATCAATTGTTGCTTTGGCATAAGGCGATTTATGTATTTGAAATCGACCGTGATTTTAATCGAGCAGTAAAGATTATTAATGAAGCAATTAAACTTACCTTTGACACTGTTTTCACGGAAAGAGAAATAGAAATCTTTATTAGCAAAGGAATCTTCCACTATGAAGAAGGATTTATTGATGATTCTTTGACCATTTATGAACAAGCCTTTAAAGCGATCAACCAACTACCCTATTTACAGGATGATACGATTAAAAGCAGATTATATTTTAATATCGCAAAATCCTTAACAGATCAATCAAGGTACGATGCATCCATTACCTATTGTAAGGAAGGTATCGATTGGGCGATCCAACAGGATAACCTTTATTTGCTGGCTCACTTTCACTATCATATCGGATATAACTATGAATTACAAAAGAATTTTGACCTAGCTATTCCTTATATGCAAGATGCACTCATGATTTTCCAATTAGTAAAAGATCATCGTTATACTGATTATATCGAAGGAAAAATCCGCAGCTGGCAAACATAATATATGTATTATAAAGATGTCTTCCAACTATTCTCTCTTACGAATCGAGAAATAGTTGCGGGCATCTTTTTTCTATTATTTTCTTAAGCCGGATATGATCATTTTCCATCTGCTGCCCGCATATATACCTAGTTAGTTTGCACCTGTTTATAAAATTAGTTTTCACTCCCAATAACTAATGTCCTAACGATAAGATTCTATGAATAATTACCTATTTTCGTAAAACTCTATCTATTTAATTAAAATAAAAGGTCAATAGTCTGATAGGTTATGGTAAGATAGATATACCATAGTTTAATCATTAGGAGTGAGTGATAAAAAATGAAGAAGAAAGTCACAGTATTGGCAACTACCGCTATTCTGTCAACCACTTTCGCAGCGAACGCCTCCGCTAGTACTTATGTAGTAAAAAAGGGGGATACTTTAGGACAGATTGCGAAGAAATTCAATACGACTGTTAATGACATAAAGTCGCAAAATAATCTTTCATCAGACCTTATTTTAATCAATCAAAAATTATCTATTGGCGATGATTCAAAATCTAGCAGCGATACAACTAAAGCTAGTAAATCTTCTACAAAGACAAGCTCAAGTGCCAAAACATATAAAGTCGTTTCAGGGGATTCTCTTATTAAAATAGCAAATAAGCATTCTATATCTTTAGGAGAGTTACAGCAATGGAACAATCTATCCTCTTCGCTTATTTATCCTGGTGATATTTTATATGTTTCCAAACCTGGAAATTCTAATTCCAACCCATCTAGTAATTCTGGAAGTTCTAGCAGTAACAGCAACACAGCTGTAAAGGAAAATACAACTGCTTCTACAGGAACTTATACGATTAAAAGCGGAGATACTTTAAGTAACATTGCCTCTTCGTATAAAATGTCTGTAAGCCAACTAAAGCAATTAAATAACCTAAAATCTGATTTGATTTTCCCAGGACAAAAGTTGAAGGTTACTGCCTCTGAAAAGGCAACTGACACTGGAAATTCTAATTCCAACCCATCTAGTAATTCTGGAAATAACAGCAATACAGCTGTAAAGGAAAATACGGCAGCTTCTACAGGAACTTATACGGTTGTAAGCGGAGATAGTTTAAGTAAAATTGCCTCTTCGTATAAAATGTCTGTAAGCCAACTAAAGCAATTAAATAATCTAAAATCTGATTTGATTTTCCCAGGACAAAAATTGAAGGTTACTGCCTCTGAAAAAGTAACTAACACTGGTAATTCTAATTCTTCTTCCAGTAAACCGACCCTTATTTCTAACGGAAACAATGGACAATCCTATGCTTCCAAAGTCGTTTCTGTCTCTAAAAGTTTAGTTGGCATTCCATATGTTTGGGCAGGCTCAACTACTGCAGGGTTTGATTGCAGCGGATTTGTTTACTATGTGTTAAATCAAAGCGGTAAATCTATTGGACGTTATTCTGCTGAAGGCTACTATGACCGCAGCTATTATGTAGATGTGCCAGCTGTTGGAGATATTGTCTATTTTAAAAATACCTACAAACAAGGTATCTCTCACTTGGGTATTTATATTGGCAACAATGAATTTATTCACGCGGACTCAAGTGGCGTTCGTGTTACAAGTTTAGATAACTCATACTATAAAGAGCATTTTGATAGTTTCAAACGTTTATATTAAAAGATAATAGTAGAAAGGACTGTCTATTTAGCAGGCAGTCTTTTTGTTTGCTTTCGGGTTAGTTCATTTCCTCCCCAGTTTGGCTGATATATCTCTACTTTGGCTGATTTCCTCCCCAGTTTGGCTGATATATCCTCTCCTTTGGCTGATTCCCTCCCCGGTTTGGCTGATATATCCCTACTTTGGCTGATTTCCTCCCCAGTTTGGCTGATATATCCTCTCCTTTGGCTGATTCCCTCCCCGGTTTGGCTGATATATCTCTACTTTGGCTGATTTCCTCCCCAGTTTGGCTGATATATCCTCTACTTTGGCTGATTTCCTCCCCAGTTTGGCTGATACATCCCTTTCTTTGGCTGATTTCCTCCCCAGTTTGGCTGATATATCCTCTCCTTTGGCTGATTTCCTCCCCGGTTTGGCTGATATATCCCTTTCTTTGGCTGATTTCCTCCCCGGTTTGGCTGATACATCCCTTTCTTTGGCTGATTTCCTCCCCAGTTTGGCTGATATATCCTCTCCTTTGGCTGATTTCCTCCCCAGTTTGGCTGATATATCCTCTACTTTGGCTGATTTCCTCCCCAGTTTGGCTGATACATCCCTTTCTTTGGCTGATTTCCTCCCCGGTTTGGCTGATAACCCCTTACCTTGGCACAATTATTCTTCCATTTTGCTAATACATTTGCAATTTCGCACCATTCTGTGCCAAACTTTTACCAAACTGCCTATATTTTCTCTTCATTCCCTATATTCATTACTTCAAAACTAGTAATCCAATTGCGCTCTCTTACTTCTCTTCTTCTGTCCCCTACCATCTCCATTCAAAAAGCGTTATAATTAAAGAATGGACTTTTTTGGTGCCTCTACATTTTAGAGCACATCTTTAAGCAAAATTAATCGATTTACCAATATGGGAGGGATACATTATGCTTCTAGAAAAGTATTTGGAGCCAGTGAATTTTTGTGCAGAAAACTTAATGGATTTATTGGATGCAAATGATCCCCAAATGAAAAAAATTGTGGAAAAGGGACTTCTTCTGTACAGACAAAGCTTTGTCTATCAGGTCAAGTTCTCCAATGAATTGGTGACGGGAATGATCCAAGATGTGACGCCTGTAAGGGCCACTTTAGATTTGGATTATGTTCAACAGAGCTCTTGTACTTGTCACGCTGAAGGATTTTGTCGCCATCAGCTCGCTCTATTTTTCTATTTACTCGCACAAGTTGGGAAAGTGTCCACTTGGTTGGAAAATTGGCGTAAACCCATTGAGAATGCAGAAATGTTGAAAAATCTCGGTATTATGCGAGCAAGTGATTTACTGAAGGAAAAAGAAGACAAAGAGCCAAATTATACAGATTGGATTGAAACATTTGAAAAGAGCTTTCAATCCCTTATAGAGACGAATCATACTAAACCATATATGATTGCAGAAACGTATTATATTTATATACGAAAAATAAAAGCAGCTACTCCTCTCCAAACAGAGTGGAAGCTCCTGTATTTAGTCATCGCCCATGTATTTACTTTCAAGCAATTATTAATACTTAGTAAAAAATTAGATCATAATACACAAACAATCAATCGCTATTATCGACATCTTTTTCATGATTTAATGAATAGCATCGAGGATAACCTCTATAAATTATCGAACTTTACCTTTCCATTTGCGTTTGATAATTTTTTAATTAGTCTAAAGGGTGATATTAGAACCATTCTTACCATCCAGCCAATATTAGCATTTGAATGTATTCAGCTTTATCGCTTAATGTGGACAGATCTTTTTGCCACGAAAAGATGGAGACAGGATGAATTGGCACAATTATCAGCGAGCACCAAGCCAAGCTTTTCCGAAAAAATTGCCATCATTCATCTTGAAATCCTACTTCAAAAGGATGAGAATGCCCTTAAAATCATTCAATCACTCGATACACAAGTGACCTCGTACATGCTTTATTGGATTGATTATTTATCGAGTCGCAAATCTTGGAAAAGAATGGATTTATATATACCAGCATTTATTCAAGAGCTGAAAAATTATATATGTACAGATGATGATGACGATTATTGTTACGAATTTACACAGATGGCAATCCGAGCAATTCTTCCTTACTGCCTAGCTATGAATAAAGAAGACTTGCTTGAAAAAGCCTATATTCATACACTTCCATATAGCTACCGCAAATACGAGGATTTTCTGTATGAGAAGAAACAATTTGATAAATGGATGGATCTGTTTACCATGATGGGATATGGACTAGATCATCTTCACAAAGAACAAATAAAAACGCTGCAGGAATATGATCAATCATTATTGCTTTCCTTATATCATCGTTCGATTCAAGAACATATCGAAGGGAAAAATAGAGAGCATTATCGAATCGCTGTCCGCCAATTAAAAAAACTGCGTACCCTTTATAAAAAGCTGAAAAAACAAACCGAATTCGAGCAATTCTTATTGGTTATCTTAGAACGTACGAAACGATTAAGAGCCTTTCATGAAGAATGTAGAAAGGGAAAGTTAATCCATGCTGAAAACTAACTATCTAAAAATAAATGTTCATTACTATGACAATAGAGGATTTTTTTTAACAGGAGAAATAGAGAATCGTTATCTATATCCTAATTATTGGAAAAAACTTCTTTTTCAGCAGCATCAAGAGAGCTATTATGGAACTATCCTAGATACTGTAACAATTGATGAAATAGAAGGCGTATTATTAAGTGGCTGGCAGTTGGTGACTTTGCTTGCTACTGAAGGGTTCAATCGTTATGTAGATTGGGATTGGAATGATACTGCACAGGTTTGTCTGGCTGCTGCTCCAAGTATTTTGGAAGCTATTAAACATAAAGAATGGATACCGGATTTCAGCCAATGGGAGGCTGGGAATTTCCAATGGTCCCTTCCCAATCGTGTCATGGACGAATTCGATCCGAGCTTTTGGGAAATGGAACTTCACGATGAGTTGGCAGGTCAAACAAATAGAGATTTTATCCAGCAGTGGTTCCAGCATTCGCTCAATCATTATTTAGAAGACCATCAAGAGACAAAACAAAATTTCCATGAACAAATCCAAACATTAAAGAATGCAAATATTCCATCCGAGCAGCTGGCTGCTTATTTCACTGAAGATAAATGGCAGGAATGGATGGGGTTAAAAGAAACAGACTATCCATTCACATTAGGAATCCGTCTGGAAGAACCAACTGAAATCGATACAACTTGGGATTTGGACTTATTTTTACGTTCAAAGGAAAATCCTGATCTCGTTGTGGATATACATGATGAAAGTAATATGCCGAAGAAGTGGTTAAACTATACCTCCTATATAGAGGAGGAACAACAGCGCTGGCTCCTGCTTTTCCCATGGTTAAAAGGAAAAAGCGGGATAACCAATCAATTAACAGAAGAAGAAGCTTGGCTTTTCTTATCAGAAGCTAGTGAAACATTCCTTGCCCTTGGAGTGGATATTCTTCTTCCTTCTTGGTGGCAAGCAATGAAGTCAGCCAATTTGAAAGTGAAAGCAAAGGTTTCGAGTGCAAGTCATCGTCCATCCTTTGTCGGCCTGCAGGCAATGCTGGACTATAATTGGCGCTTTTCTATGAATGGCGTCACCCTCTCTGAAGATGAATTCAATAAATTAGTGGAGGAAAAACGCCGTCTTGTCTTTATTAAAGGCCGTTGGATTAAATTAGATCCTGCTTTTATTCGCCAAATTCAAGATTTAATGAAAAAAGCTGAAAAAGAAGGTTTACATGTCCGCGATATTATTGAACAAGAGTTAATGCAAGCAGAAGAACAGCAGAATGATGAGCTAGAGAATCCGAAAACATTTGCCAAAATCCAAATCGAACTAAATAGACAATGGCGAACGATGATTCATCAATTAAAAGAAGTAAAGAATCTACCATTAGAAGACGTTCCGCACAGCTTTTTAGGCGATTTGCGTGCATATCAAGTACTTGGAATGAGCTGGCTTCTCTTCTTAAGAAAGTATGGTTTTGGCGCCATTTTAGCAGACGATATGGGACTAGGAAAAACAGTTCAGCTTATTTCTTATTTATTAAAAGTGAAAGAAATAGAAGCGGAACTAACGACTCCTGCTCTTATCATTTGTCCTACTTCTGTCCTCGGCAACTGGCAAAAAGAGTTAGAGCGATTCGCACCTGATTTAAATGTATATCTCCATTATGGAGCTAATCGCTTAAAGGATGAGGCCTTTTCTAAAAGAGCACACGAATCAGATGTAGTCTTAACCTCTTATGGATTAACACATATCGATAAGCAAAACTTCGAAGAGCTCACATGGAGTACCATTGCAATTGATGAAGCACAAAATATCAAGAATGCGCAGACAAAGCAATCAAGAGCTGTGAGAAAATTAAAGGGAGCACATTATATTGCACTCTCTGGAACACCGATGGAAAATCGTCTCAATGAGCTTTGGTCTATTTTTGATTTTACCAATCACGGTTATTTAGGTAGTCTCGGACAATTTCAAAAGCGCTTTGTCATTCCGATTGAAAAGGAAAATAAAACCGAACAAATCCAGCAATTGCAGACACTTATTCGTCCATTCTTGTTAAGAAGAACGAAAAAGGATGAAGAGGTGGCCTTAAATCTCCCTGATAAACTGGAGCAAAAGGAATATTGTCCTTTAACAACGGAGCAGGCTGCCTTGTATGAACAATTAGTTACCGATACATTTGTCCAAATTGAGCAGCTCTCTGGATTTGAGCGGAAAGGCCTTGTCTTGCAGATGTTAAGCAAATTGAAGCAGCTCTGCAATCATCCTGCCCTTTATTTAAAAGAGCAAGCACCTACTAGCCTAATTGATCGATCAGTAAAAATGGAGAAATTGGCAGAACTGACCGATACCATTTTAGAGAGAGGTGAAAGCTGCCTTATTTTCACACAATATATTGAAATGGGACATATGATTCAGGAAATGATGAAGAAAAAGTTCAGCATCGACGTTCCATTCTTAAATGGTAGTATGTCCAAGCAACAACGTGATCGCTTAATTGAGCAATTTCAAGCTGGAGAATTTCCGATTTTCCTCCTTTCCTTAAAAGCTGGGGGAACAGGATTAAATTTAACAGCTGCCAACCATGTTATTCATTATGATCGCTGGTGGAATCCTGCTGTAGAAAATCAGGCGACAGATCGTGCATACCGCATTGGCCAGACTCGTTTTGTTCATGTTCATAAGCTTATTTGTACAGGAACATTAGAGGAAAAAATTGATGCGATGCTGGAAAAGAAACAATCACTAAATGACCAAATTATCCAAAACGAAAATTGGATGACAGAGTTAACAACAGATGAATTAAAGGATTTGGTGTCATTGAATGAAAACCCAGCAGCCTTATAGGGTGCAAGCAGAGCACAACCAAATGGATAATGACAGAAGACATGAATAAAAACCCCACCAAGGATACAATTTACTCGGTATCCTTGGCGGGGTTTATCTTTGATTGAACTATTTATGTCCCAACCCGTTACTCGTCTTCTTTTATAGATCTGTTTGTTTATTTATCCTCTGGAACTTTAATATCTTTTCGTTTTTCTTGTTTAGTCATCTTATAGAAATAAACAGTTTTCGTTGTTTTATGGCCAGCTAAATCGGTTGCTGTGAATTCAAATTCATTTAAGCCATTTTCTAAGTCTAATTCCACTTTCTTGACTGTTTTTTCTAGACTTCTCATAGCATACGGCTCTTTAAATGTCTGATAGTAAAGCTCACTTCCATTTAGAGCTAATTGAATATCATCAAAATTATCCTTTACTGTTACATGCACAGTTGGATTTTTGCCATTGCTATTTACAATTCGATTGCCAGAAAGCCCTTTGAAAGAGATGACGGGCGCCTCTGCATCAACGATAAAGCTTCGTTTAAAGACTGCTGTATTATCAGCACTGTCTGTTGCTTTGATTTCAACAGAATGCACGCCATTTTCATAAGGAATAACTGTATTAAAGGTATATTCTTCTTTCTCCTTATTATAATCAGCATCTACTTTTTGTCCGCCAATCGTAAATTCTTTAAGGTCCGAATCATCCTTGATTGTTCCACTAAACGCTACTTCCTTTTCTCCATACACCTCTAAAGCTTCTGGAGTCGTTAAAGAGATTACAGGAATTGTTGTATCCTTCTTCTCTTCTTCTGCAACCACATTTGCTTCCTGTTTATTGCCAGCATAATCATATGCAACAACTGTTACAGATGTACCTGTTTTTACTTCATTCGGCAAAGTAAATTCAGTTATTTCACCGCTGACTGGAGTAGTTACAACCGATTTTCCATCTACTAAAATATCTAAATAAGAGATGCCAGAGCCATTTTCATCATCAGATGCAGCAATTTCCAATACTTTATTACCTTCTGCTAAATCCACTTCAACTGTTGGACTTACTGTATCAACAATAACTGGAATATCTACTATCTGTGGCTTTGCACCTTTATAGTCAAGAGTTGCACTAACGCGGTAGAAATATTGCCCTTCCACTAGCTTTCCATTCACTTTTCCATCCCAAGCCCAATTGGAATCAAGAACATATTTTGTTCCTTTGCCGCCATCATAGAAATTCTTTCTAATTTCTTCTTGTGTACGTAATGTTCTTACGGTTTTTCCCTTACTATCAACAATGGAGAATTGAACTTTCTTTGCATTTCTTAAAAATGATAGAATCGGAATAATTTCTTCTTGGACTCCATCATTATTTGGAGAAATAGCAATTCCTTCTTTTATAAACTTACTTGTAATCGGATCATATCCAAGGTATAGGAAGTCTTCTCCTTCTTTTGTCACCGCTCCAGCCATACCATAGAAAGATGTTTCATCATATTTCATCCCATCTAAAATTGGGGCTTTGTTCCAGTCACCTTTAAAGCCAACATATGGCACGGTTAATGTTGCATTTTTTTCCTGTGGATCTGTTAATGTTACATACCCTTCCACAAAATAGCCGTTTTCAAATACGCGATCAATCGCTACAGGCGTTTCCCAACTGCCTGTTTGAGAAGGATCAATTACTTTTGCATTTGTTAAATCAACAGATACTTTAATTTTTTTGCTTTTATTGGCAGGAATGCTGATCGTTGTTCCATCCTTATCATTTACTTTTATCTTTGCATCCAAAATCTTCTGTGCTTCTAATAGGTCAGCAGTATAGCCTAGCTCTCCGTAAGCTGCAAAGTCTGTTTGAATATTTGCAGCCACATCATACTTAACCTTCTTATCACTATAATTTTTCGCTTCTAGAGTAAAAGTAAAGGTGTTTCCTACTTCTTTTAAGGCTACTTTCCCTTCTTTCGTCTTCTTCTCCGTTACAATTACAGGTGATTGTAACGCTGCATGCAGCTGCATTAATCCAGCTCCTTGACGGCGTGGAGAATATGGTACTTCCCAGTCAAATGCACTGTTTACTGTTCCAATATCTGTCACCGGTTTAGCAGTGTTCATTAAAAGATTTTTGGCAATGTTTACTCGATCAAAGCCTGATACATCGAATTCATTATCTACACGTTCTAATACGAGGGCAGAACCTCCTGAAACATGTGGGGCTGCCATCGACGTTCCACTCTTCATCCCATATTGATTATTTTCTAAAGTAGAATAGATTTGGCCGCCTGGCGCTGTGATTTCTGGTTTAAAATCTAAGTTATTCGTTAGGCCCCATGAGGAAAAGCTACTCATTTTTCCTGCTTCTGGATTAGCGGAAGTTATTTTTTTTCCATCAAATGTAATCGAGATATTTTCACCACTTTGAAGAGCTGCTGCTAATTTATCCCCATCTGTTTTTAATAAGAATAGTTGAGGAATCTTAATGCTTGCATCTGTTGCCATGCTAACAAAGCCATCTGTATTATTATAAATAATTACACCAGCTGCCCCTGCCTTCTGTGCATTGATTGCTTTATCCACGAAGCCGATTTCGCCTCTTTGGATGAGCGCATAGTTATCCTTCACATCAACTGCGGCTAATTCCTCTGGTGTTCCTAATCCAGCATAAACAATTTTAAATGTTTTTTCCGCAACTGAATTCGGATGAACACTGCTTGCTGACAGGAATCCAGCTTGTTCCGTTTGACCATCATATTGATAGGAAAGTGCATCAATATCTATAAAACTATTTTCAATAGATGCAACTTGTAAACTATCATAGGCGACACCTGGTGAACCAGATACGCCAATATCAGGATTAGAGCTAGATGGATTGGCAAAGCCATTTCCAAAGTGGGCGGAGTTTCCAGCCGAAATAGACATCATTATTCCATTTTCCACAGCACGCTCTACAGCTTGCTGCTCTGGTGCATCAGCCGCAACAAAGCCTGCTGGAGATCCTAAACTCATGTTAAGGACATCTGCACCTAATACGATCGCATCATCAATAGCTTTAATATAAATATCTCCCCAAGTAGTAGAAACAGTTGGATCATTTCCGAAAACCTTTAAGGCTAAAAGCTGTGCCTCTGGCGCAACTCCTTTAATCCCATTATTGTCTTCATCGCCATTTGCGCCAACAGTACCTGCGACGTGCATCCCATGCATGCTTGCCCCTTCAGCGATATCTTGGATAATATCATTTTCATCCATATAGTTATATCCGTATGGAACCTTTTCGCTATAAAATTTGCCTTGCAGCCCATTTTCCTTTTTAAATTGGGCAATTTCTGCTTTGCTTAATTCCTCTTCTGTTTCATCAGAAAGCACCATGTCCTTATGATTCGGGTCAATGCCGGTATCAATTACACCAACAATCATTCCTTCCCCTTTAAAACCATAATCTCGCCAAGCATCTTGAGCTTGTACAAGTTCTTTACTATATATCATGTCTGCTTCTTCTTCTGGTCTTTCATAAGCTGTGGCAATATGTACTTTTGCTACCTCTGGAAGTTCTTCGATTTTTTCAATATCCCCGTACTTCATTTCTCCACTAAAACCATTAAAAATAGTGGTGAAATTCTCTAATTCCTTAAATTTTACTTTTTTTGCTTTTACTTTTTCTTTTACTGTTTTCTGCTCTGCTAACTTCTCACTCTTTAATTTTTCTTTTGTTGATTTAGGCAATTCTTTTACTTGCTTTGCCTGTGCTTGAGCATATTGCACCGTCGGCTCCGTGTTCATCTCTACCACTACCCGGACCGTATCGGTTTTTTTATAAGCAGTCTCTAGCTCGTCCGCCTTTATGGTTTGGATATTTTGCTTGTTTTCTTCTCCTTTTTTACTTATTTCCTTATCAGGTACAGTTGCTGCCAATACACTATTGGAAAATAGCATAAAGAGCATAATAACTAGAAAAAATACTTTTCTAAGTTTCACGTTAAAACTCCCCTCTAATCCTTCTTTATTTTCGGAATATATCGAACTATATAAAAATATCATAATATTCTTATATTTTTTAAGGGACGAAAGTACTGTCTCTTGCTTGATATGCTAGTAATTTAGTCAGTTAATATCGCATTTTTATTCTTTTTTCGGCAAGAGTTGACGTTATTCTGCTTTTCTGCCAATTTCAGGATATAATCACCTTATAGAAAATAGTGGTACAGCTGTAATAGAAGCTACTTTTAAGAAGGAAATGTTAGCAAAATGATAAAACACTTTCATTTCAGAAAGAATGGTCGAATAAATAGTGAACAATATTAAACAAACTTTTATTAATATAATTTTTAAAGAGATTGTTTTCAGATGGAGCAGGGAAAACATTTTTGTACTATACGAAATAAAATTATATTCACTTATTTTTCAATCAGAGCATTCGAGAGCTTAGATAATTCATGAAGGTAAGGTATAATAAAAGAAATGAAGAATTTGCCTGGGGAGGGATTATTGTGAAAACGTTTAAATTAATTTCCTTACAGATCCTGACGAAGGAAAAGCTAATACCGATTAAATTGATTGATGGATTGATTATAAATAAAGAAGATGATTTTAATCATTGGCTAATTGAAGTTTATACAGAATTAGCTGCTATTGCTTTTCTTGATAAAGCATTTCAGAAGAAGGAAGAGTTGCTTGTTCAAGCTGTTATTTCAAAAAAAGAAAATGATCCCGCTCCTTTTGAAGTAACCATTCTTTCTATCCAAAATTTTGGCGATAAAGCAAGCATTCTATTAGAAGGAACATTAAAAAGAGACAGAAAAGACTATGCAGAGCTATTGCTCCAATATCTAATCGAAGAAGGCTATGAAGGGAAAAAGCTATCGAATAAATTTACTGAGCTAATGCAAAGTAAACCACAAACGTTTTTGGAGAAGAAGTTGTAGGTTATAGAATAGACGAATCTCAAGGTCCAAAATAACCTTGAGATTCTGAACAAATAGACTTTTTATCGATCTAAATCGTCTTTGTCATTCATATCATCTTTATCTTCGATCATGTCTTCACCAGGATCATTATCATCCTTTGTTGGATCTAGATCATCATCTCTATTTTCATCTGGTACATCTGATTCGTTGTCATTATCCAAATCAGTACCTCTGTCTGGAACAACGTCATTCGTATCTAGATCTTTATCTTCGACTGTGGTATCATCATCCGGTGGAGGACTTTGATTATCATCATTGTTACCACAAGCAGTTAACAGCATAGCAGATAATGCTGAAACTCCTAATAACTTCATCCATTTAGTCATTCGTTATACCCCTTTTCTTGATAAGTATCATTCATGACCAATTATTTGGTCAGTTATTAGGTTATCCAAGAAAAGAAAATTATTACGCCTTAATATTCAATTCCAATAATAAACAATGTTTGAATGAAAAAAAGAAGAAGCTCCTCGTTATACAGACACCTCTTCTTTCTACCTTTTTATGCTTCTTTCTTATCTCCAAGAGCAAACATAATTTCTGCTTCACATGCAATTTCTCCATCAACAGTGGCTACACATTTTCCCTTTCCAAAGTTGCCACGTAATCTCGTCATTTCTACTTCTAATCGCAGCTGATCCCCAGGAAACACTTGCTTTTTAAAGCGACAGTTATCCACTCCAGCAAAGAAAGCTAATCTTCCTTTATTCTCTTCCTTGATCAACATGGCAACCGCTCCTACTTGTGCTAAAGCTTCTACAATTAATACACCTGGCATAACTGGGTATTCAGGGAAATGACCATTAAAATATTCTTCATTTGCCGATACATTTTTGATTCCTACAGCTTTTTTACCTTCTTCCACTTCTAAAATTCTATCTACTAATAAAAATGGATATCGATGCGGAATAATTTCTTTAATTTGATTAATATCTAACATTTTGTGACCTCCTACTAATATGTGGTTATATTATATTGTACTAAAAAAAGCTATGAAAAAGGAAGGGATATCCCTTCCTTTTTTAAGATGTTTTTCAAAATAGTTATTTTAGCTAACATCCTGAACAGTTATTACATTAACTTGATCATTCCAGCACATCACCAAAAAAGGAATCTGTAATTATTTTTACAAATTCCTCTCTTAATTACTCTTCATTTATTAAATTGACAATATGCGTCCAGGTTTCTTTTTTAAAGGTATCCGTTGCTTTTCCGTTTCCCATAACACTATAACCGACAACGGCTCCAGCTAGAACACTTACAGCCAGTACTAAAAGAATGACAACAATACGTAGCCATATAGGAAACAGACGAACTCTAATCTTCTGCTTAGGAGAAGTTTTCTCTTCTGGATTATTCTTCTCTTTTTGATCTTCTTTAACCTGTTCTCTTGTCTTAACCATTTCTTGACTACTGCTATTTAATGCCATCACTTTTCTCCTTTTTAACGTATTCCATTCACTAATCCCATCATCTGATCTGCTAAAGAGATGGATCTGGACTGAAATTGATAGGAGCGCTGTGTAGCAATCAGATTGACCATTTCTTTGCTTATATCCACATTAGATTGTTCTAATGCATTCTGTTTCATTGCGATTTCATTTCTTCTGCCGCCATTCAAATCAACCATCACTTGATTTTCATCAGCAGTGTCAGAGAGTCGATATAAGTTCTCCCCTGTTTTTTCAAGGCTTTGTGGATTATTAGCATACGATATGCCAAGATTAAAGGTTTCCTGACCGCCATTATCCAATTTAACTGTTAAAGATCCGGTTGGCGAAAAAGCATATTCTTTAACATTATTATTTAATAAAATTGGGTTATTATTCTCATCAAGGATAGCATGGCCTTCTTTCGTAACCAGCATGTTCTCATTATTAGATACAGGTGATAAATACATCGCTCCATCTCTCGTATAACGCATTTCGGAAGTTCCTCCGTCTTGCACCAATACTCTGTATAATTGTCCTTCTTTCGTCAGTGCTGTATCTAAAACGCGATCAGTTGCTTTAATCGTTCCTTGTGTCATCACTAATTGTGTTTGAGCCATTTTAGCGCCTACGCCTTGCCTAATTCCGTTTGGCGTCTGACGGTTGACTTCTTGTGTTTCATCCTTTTGATTATTAAATTGCTGATAAAGCATATCTGTAAACGTCCCATTTTGTCTTTTATAGCCTGTAGTATCTACATTAGCCATATTATTACTAATAAGATCCATTTGCTTTTGCAGCTGTGTTAAAGTATTACTAGCCGTTATCATCGTTCTATTCATAGCGATTCCCCCCTTTACTACTATCTAAATCATTCTTATAGCTTACCAATTTCATTTGCGGCTTGATCCATACTCTTATCATAAGCCTGCAATATTTTCTGATTAGCTTCAAATGCTCGATAAGCAGTCATCATATCTGTCATTGTCTGCGCTGTATCAACATTAGAATTCTCTAAAAAGCCTTGATTGATTTGAAAGGTAACTTGGTTATTTGCATATGCACTTTGTAAAGTGGCTCCATCTTGTGCTCGATACAAACCATCACCCTCTTTTACGAGTTGTTCTGGTGAATCTGTATAACTTATTCCAAGACGATACGCTTCTCCATTACTACTTGTAAGCACTCCATCAGATGTAACAGAAAAATCCGTGCTTGTAAGCTGAATTCGTTCGTTATTTTCATCTAAAACGTAAGCACCACTAGAAGTAGTTAAATACCCTTGGCCATCTAATGTAAAATTTCCGTTTCTTGAATAGGCAACTCCATTATCATTTTGTACTGTAAAAAATAATCCGCCGCCAGCATTTGTTCCATTCCCTGGAACATTCGCGTTTAAGATCGCTAAATCTGTCTTTAATCCTGTTTGATTAAGATCACCCTGAGTAAACTTCGGTATTGCTTCTTGCATATAGACTCCTGTTGCTAAATAGCCTACTTGCTGCTTTTCTATCGCACCAACCGCATTTTTCCTAACACTTTGCTGTAATAATTCAGGAAAAGCTCTCATGGATGATTTGTCTGCCTTAAAACCCGGTGTCGTACTATTGGCCATATTATTAGAAAGCATTTCGGTTTTGCGTTGCTGAGCAAGCATACCAGAAGCTGCTGTATAGAACCCTTTAAACATAACTGTCTCCTATCTATACAAAGATTTCGATTCAAGCATATATATTCTATTATAAAAAAAATATCAAAAGATTACATTAAATTTTGTTGAAAAAAGTCTAAAAATGTTCATTATATTTATCATTTATTATATCGGCTATTCACAAGAACAATCTACTGGAAGATAAAGGAGGAAGAATCTTATCGCCACTGAGAAAAACAGAAATGGCAAAATAAAAAATCGGAAAAAGAAAAAGAAATTTTTCCATTCCGATTTTTTATGTTTAAGACTTATTCAAACGGGTATGAACTAAATAGATTTCATTTTCCTATGCATAAACAAGTATTTTTCACTTGTTTATGCACCCCCCATTTTTTAGCCTAATTTTCTTTTGGGAAGACGATCAATATTATCTAACATTATTCCTGTCCCGATTGCTACACAATCCATTGGATTTTCAGCTACTAATACGGGAACCTTCAACTCATCCGCTAATAGTAAGTCAATCCCGTGCAGCAATGCTCCACCACCAGTTAAGATAACTCCACGATCAATGATATCAGCAGAAAGCTCAGGCGGTGTTCTTTCTAAGACACTTTTAGCAGCTTGTACAATAATAGATACGGACTCTCTTAATGCTTGCTCAATTTCCTCTGAATGTACCGTAATGGTTCTTGGAAGACCAGAAACCATGTCACGACCGCGAATATCCATTTCTTCTTTTCGAGAACCTGGAAAAACAGTTCCAATATTAATTTTTATATTCTCTGCCGTCCGTTCTCCAATTAACAGCTTATATCTTCGTTTAATATATTGTAGAATTTCATTATCAAATTTATCTCCAGCCATTTTAATACTAGAAGAAGTAACGATATCACCCATTGATAACACTGCTACATCTGTAGTACCGCCACCAATATCAACAACCATATTTCCACTTGGTTGGAAAATATCCATTCCTGCACCGATCGCTGCAACCTTTGGTTCTTCTTCTAAATAGATTTTCTTTCCACCGCTTTTTTCCGCTGCTTCTTTAATTGCTTTTTGTTCCACACTAGTAATATTTGTAGGACAACAAATAAGAATTCTTGGCTTTGAAAGAAATCCTTTTACGTTCAATTTATTAATGAAATGCTTTAGCATCGCTTCTGTTACATCAAAATCAGCGATAACACCGTCCTTTAATGGGCGAATAGCAACAATATTTCCTGGCGTACGTCCGACCATACGACGAGCTTCTTCTCCTACCGCTAATACTCTGCCTGTATTGCGATCTAATGCCACAACAGAAGGCTCATTTAATACAATCCCTTTTCCTTTTACATGAATGAGAACATTTGCTGTTCCTAAATCGATACCAATATCTCTAGCAAACATTATATATGCTCCTCCTTCGCCTTTAGCTTTTCCATTTTTTTCGTTTGTTCATTTTATAATTTCATTTTCCTTATAGAGACAAAGAGCTGGCTTCCACACTATATGTAACGACATCCTCATATTTAAGTTTCATTAAATGTAGTTAAATGAAAAACATTCCTAAGAATACCTTTCATTCACACAGTTATAGCACCTTTTTAAATGCCACTAAATATTTACATCGCTTAAATATGTCTTTCTTATCGCTCTATATTAAATCAACCATTTTCATTCTTTTGTAAAGTGAATTATGTATGTTTTCAGGTTAAAATTTGTATGTTTTTTTCTCTATCTATTTAAACCACTCTAATTTTTTATTTTATCATAAGATAACGAAATAAGTAACTTTTTGTAAAAAAAATGAGTTTTTTTTCACAAAATAATCCTCTTTTTTTCAAAAAAGAAAAAGGACATTGCTTCCAAGGTCCTTAAAGCTATTATGTACCCTTTATCAGCATTCCAAAATGAGTTGCTTTTTATACTCATTCTTTTTCTCTATCGATGGAGGCACCTCCACCGATAGACTGTTGAAACTCCATTTTTCTAAACTTCCCTTTCTGTTTTAAATATTTCCAGGGTAACTTCCTATCGATACTTTTTCTATATAATTAATGTCGTCATAATAAAGAATTACCCTGGAATTTCTTACTGTACAGTTTCCCCTTCAAGCTCTTCCTTTTTATACTTCATTTTTGTTGCTTCCCCACCGCGTAGATGTCGAATAGATTTATGATAATCAAGGATCTCTTTCACTTCATTTGCTAAATCTGGGTTAATTTCAGGAAGTCTTTCTGTTAAATCTTTATGGACTGTACTTTTGGATACGCCAAACTCCTTCGCTATTACGCGAACCGTTTTTCTCGTCTCCACGATATACTTTCCAATCTTGATAGTTCTCTCTTTGATGTAATCGTGCACACCACTCGCCCTCCCTAAATTGGATGTGAGAAGTGTGAAATGAGACTCGCTTTTCGCTTCATCGAAATTCTTCATCCCGCACGTTTCCTTTCCTGCATAATACTTTTCTTCATGCGGCAGAAAGTTAAAACCTTTCTGTTGTTATAGGGATTAAACATGTCCTCAACTACATATCCACTGTCTTCAAACGACCCCTCACTCCAAACTTCCGCTTTGTAAGGTTTGTAACATTTTATTAGCTTGGGTAAGACTTTATGCAGAAAAATATGAATAGGGACAAGGTTTATCTGTTTTTTTCTATATTTACTTGTTTTTTTTGAATTAAATGGCTAAGTCTTATGTGAAACAATTGATAGGAATTATATTTTGCAAAGAGGAAATTGCTGATGTACGGTTTTACATCTGTTATTTTTGGTGAAATATCTATCGTTTTCACTGTTTGGAGGTTAAATATTTCCCGAGAAATTTGTCATTTTCCGCTCGTAAGTGACAATTTTTCATTTGCGTCTCTAACTTATAGTTAAATTATACTAATACTTTTTGCTTATTAATATTTTGAGTCATTATTTTTCTTGCCTTTAGTGGACTATTCGAGGATATAAATAGAGATGTCTAGATGAGAATTTTTTCTATTTCTTATTATTTTCGACATTTCCCATCCATAAAATACTTCTTTCGAGAATACATAAAGGTTGCCATAAAGCAGCTATCACTCGCATAATATTATTTTATGCTTTGTAAAAACTACTTATAGCAACCTCTAGTAATTAAGCGTTCGGATCTGTGGATGTAGATCCTTCTGAATCTTCATCCTGATTAGCGTTTGTTCCATTTTTTAAATTGTTATCTGTCGGCATTTCTTCATCGGAATTGCTTGATTCTTCTACTGCTGATCCGTTTTCAGAAGTAGCACCAGAAGTATCATCACTTTGTAAAGCACTTAACGGTTTACCAAAATAATCAATAGGGTTCACAGCTACATTATCTTTTCTTACTTCAAAGTGTACATGAACACCTGCTTCTTGATTCAACTTACTTTTTCCAGCAGTTGCTAATGGTTGGCCTTTCTTGACTTCAGCGCCTTCTTCCACTTGGAAATCCTTCACAGATTGATAATATGTTTTAATCCCATTGTCATGATCAATTTCAATTGTATTCCCTAATAGAGAATCCTCCGCAACTTTTGTAACGGTTCCACTTAGAGCAGCTACTACTTCAAATTCGCTGTCATCTTCCATTTTCAAATCAATACCTGTGTTTGGCTGATATTGATTATTGTAGAATACTAAGGATTCAGCTTGTTTTTCTTTACTAGCCGTATTATCATAGAACTCTTTTTGTGTAATGAAAGACTCTTCATCAACTACTGGCCATGCAAAGTTCTCAAATTCTTTTGCAACTGGTTCTGCAGGTTCATCTGTTTGTTTTGTTGGCATATCAGCGTTATCATATTTATACTTATCTGTTTCTGATGCGCTATTTTGATACCAAAGGACACCTGTTAGAATAATAGCTGCACTTGCGATATAAATGGCTGGAAATGCCCAACGCTTTTTAAAAAAGCTTTTTACTTTTGACTTTGGAGAAGTACGTTTGTTTTCTTCCTCTCTCATTTTATCATCACCTCAGCAATCATTCTGAACAGATAATGATAAATATATACCTACATGCTAAAAAAATTTTTTGGACTTATTTTTCGACAAAGTTCTAGAGTTTATACATAGAAACGAAAATTTTAATTATTAGCTGAATGAAGAACGCAAAAAAGCAAGCCTTTTTGAAGAAGACTTGCTTTTTAAAGTGGGGAAGTTATGGGATTAAGCTGTAAGATGAATCTGTAATTAATGCTTTGGCTGATTCCTCCGCTGCTTTGGCTGATTCCTCCGCCGCTTTGGCTGATTTCTCCGCCGCTTTGGCTGATTTCCCCGCCACTTTGGCTGATTCCTCCGCTACTTTGGCTGATTTCCCCGCCACTTTGGCTGATTCCTCCGCTACTTTGGCTGATTTCCCCGCCACTTTGGCTGATTTCTCCGCTGCTTTGGCTGATTCTCCCACTACTTTTGCTGATTTCTCCGCCGCTTTGGCTGATTCCTCCGCTACTTTGGCTGATTCCTCCGCTACTTTGGCTGATTCCTCCGCTGCTTTGGCTGATTCTCCAGCTCCTTTGGCTGATTTCCCCGCTGCTTTGGCTGATTCCTCCGCTACTTTGGCTGATTCCTCCGCTGCTTTGGCTGATTCCTCCGCTACTTTGGCTGATTCTCCGCCACTTTGGCTGATTCTCCCGCCGCTTTGGCTGATTCTCCCGCTGCTTTGGCTGATTCCTCCGCTACTTTGGCTGATTCCTCCGCTACTTTGGCTGATTCCTCCGCTACTTTGGCTGATTCCTCCGCTACTTTGGCTGATTCCTCCGCTACTTTGGCTGATTCCTCCGCCGCTTTGGCTGATTCTCCCGCTACTTTGGCTGATTTTCTTATTTCTGGGCTGTATATTTCGCTAGCATATCATCAGATGCTGTTACATCTACCCCTTTATAATAGTATTTTACGATTTCCTTGTAGTTTTTCCCATTTGCGGCCATTCCGTTTGCCCCATATTGGCTCATGCCGACACCGTGACCGTATCCTTTTGTAGTAATATAAACGGTATTTCCCTTTCGTTCCATTGTAAAGTCCGTTGATTTTAATTTTAACTTTTCTCTAATGTCTGTTCCTGATATTTTTTTTCCATTAATCTTGGCACTTGCAATCCGTTTTCCTTTTGTATATTTAACGTCTTCTAATACTTCCCTATCGGCTGTCAGCGTAACGCCTAAGCTCTTCTCCAAGTCCTTTACTGGTATGGTCACTTCCCCTTTAAATTTCGGCGAATTGACATCCCAGGGGCTTTTCACACTTTGTAAATAAGAGATCGAATTAGCCCAGACATCATCTGAATTTTCCGTGTATCCGTTGCTTGTAGAAAAAAAGGTGGCATCAATAGGAGTACCCTCATACGTTAAAATTTGCCCCTTTGTAGCCGCTACAGCCTCTTCTATCTTAGCCATATTCTTTTTCCAGTCCAACCCATCGTTTTCCCAAATTTTCTTTAATTCATCGCGATTATTATACACTTGATAGTTAATTGTATCGCCAACTAAAGCTCCCTCTGGCAGATTTGTTTTCTCTTGATTCATCATTCTTTTTACAATATATGTTCTAGCTGTTAAGGCTTGTGCTTTTAATGCTTCTTTTTCAAATTTCGCTGGCATTTCTGATGCAACAACTCCAACTACATATTCTTCTAAGTCTAATTTCTCTACTTCTTGTTTATTTTCACGATATACAGCTACTTCAATAGCAGGCTCTGGCTTTTCTGCAGGTGGTATATGACTCTTTACCTCTTCCTTTTTATCCTGAATAGAGGGGAGAACAAGGATGGTAGGAACAAGTAAAGTAATAACAAACAGAATGACTCCTAGTACGATGAAAGGTTTGATTTTAATCATGAATAAAGCCTCCATAAGATAGAAATAAGACCTTCTTAACTGTCTCTAAAACATTCTTATGGGAATGGACAAGCTTTTATTCCTTCTTTTTTCTAGAGAAATACCCTTAATTTATGGTTCTAAATATTTCGGTTTTGCATACTATTTTAGCAATCCTGTTATTTAAACATCTTCTGCATTTCCCTCTATTATATAACAGCCTTTTAATAAAAATTATGGCACATACCTAAACACAATTTGAGCCTTCATTGAACTTCTAAAATATTTTTCATATTATGTATAATTTTACCCACAAAAAAACAAACTTTATCTATCGGAATGAAATCGATAAATAAAGTTTGCTTAATATATTATGCATTTAAATCTGCAACATAGCTTGCTGTTAACGTTAATTCGCTTTCTTCAGTAATTCTTTCAATATCAGCGCCTAATGCAGCTAATTTTTCGTGGAAATTAACATAGCCACGATCTAAATGCTTAAGCTCTGTAACGCGTGTAATACCGTCTGCAACAAGTCCAGACAATATTAAGGCAGCTGCAGCACGTAAATCAGTAGCAGCTACTTCTGCGCCTTGAAGATTAGTTGGTCCATTCATAACAACAGAACGACCTTCAATTTTCACGTCGCCATTCATACGTCTAAATTCTTCTACATGCATAAAACGGTTTTCAAAAACAGTTTCTGTAATCATGCTAGTTCCCTTTGCACGAAGAAGTAATGCCATCATTTGAGATTGCATATCTGTTGGAAATCCTGGATGAGGCATTGTTTTGATATCTACAGCTTTTAAATTTTCTGCACTAATCACACGGATACCGTCTTCTTCTTCTTTGAAAACAACACCCATTTCTTCCATTTTGGCAATCAAGGATGATAAATGTTCTGGAACAGCACCCTGTACAAGGACATTTCCATTCGTAATAGCAGCAGCAATTAAGAATGTGCCTGCTTCAATTCTATCCGGAATAATCGTATGTTCTGTACCATGCAGCACTTCTACACCTTCAATACGAATAGTTCCTGTACCTGCCCCTCTTACTGTTGCGCCCATTTTATTTAGAAAGTTTGCTAAGTCAACAATTTCCGGTTCTTTTGCCACGTTTTCAATAATAGTCGTACCTTCTGCTAAAGAAGCAGCCATCATGATATTTTCCGTAGCACCAACACTTGGGAAATCAAGATAGATTTTCGCACCTTTTAAACGTCCATCTACGGAAGCTTCGATAAATCCATTACCAACCTGAACCTTTGCTCCCATTGCTTCGAAACCTTTTAGATGTTGATCAATTGGTCTTGATCCAATTGCACAACCACCAGGTAATGCTACTCTTGCATGACCATTTCTTGCTAACAAAGAACCCATTACTAAAACAGATGCGCGCATTTTTCTTACGTACTCAAATGGCGCTTCTACGCTTAAATCGCTTGATGCATCTACAGTTACTTCTCCGTTTTCAAAATGTACTTCTGCATTTAAATATCGCAATACTTCATTAATCGTATATACATCTGAAAGAGTCGGAACTGATTTAATTATACTTTTTCCATCACTTGCTAATAATGTAGCGGCGATCACAGGCAAAACGGCATTTTTTGCGCCTTCTACTTTAACCGTTCCATTCAACCTTTTTCCGCCGCGGACGATGATTTTATCCAAAGTCTATTCCCCTCCGCGTCCAATATCTCTATATTAATATTCAATCGTTATGATGGGTGTGCCAACTACGAAGGTAGTTTTTCCTCCCATATCTTGTGTTCTTAGTCCTATTTGTACATTCATTTCCTTTTCGCTATTATCAATTCGTTCTTCAAATAACGGCGTATATGCGGAGGTGGATATAAAATCATCCTCTTCCAACGCCTCTACTTTTTTTGCCTGAAATGCATCTAGCAAATGGTTAACTTTATAAGGCAAAGTCTCATTCATCTTATCACTGAATTCGCCTTTAATACAAGAGAAAATTGTTGGTTTTCCTCGAAATATGTCAGAAATTTTTTTATTAATTTCCATATCTAACCTTTTCATTTCTTTGTCCGCTAACTTCTTTCCTCTCACCTCATACATAATATATGATTGGACGTTATCAGTTGTTAAAGAAGTGGTTAAGATTATACTTTCTTCTGTTTGGCCACTGGATTTCAAGACCATCTTTGCTTGCCAGCTCTGATGATTTTTCGTTTCCACCCAATCACCATTTGGGAAAACTGTTTTTAACTCCGACTGATATGCTTTTGCATCTTCAATGCTTGTAACATTTTCCAGTCTTTCTCTTGCATGCAGAGACCATTCATTAATCGTTACATTTTCTTGTTTTTGTAAAATTTCATTTATAGTTATTAAGTCAGACTTCGTTCTCGCGATAGTGATGTTATTCCCAATTGTAAGATAAGCCAAACCAATTAATATTGTTATTATAATTAACGTTTTATTTATTTTCATTGTTATTCCTCCCCCATACTACCATTGTTTCCAAGGAGAAGAATTGCATACTAATGATTAATCGTCACTTTTTGACATGAATAAAACGTTAATCAATGAACAAACTATTTAAGCACACAAAATGAATTTTACTTAAAAAACGAACGAATGAAAACATGTATGAAGACCTATCTTTGTAATTAATTATTTCTTATTTTGGTAATTACTTCAATATTAATGGTAATTGTTGAGACCAAACTAAATAGTCGAGTAAAAAATTACTGACAACCGATCCCATTATAATGGCTAATAATACATATAATACTCGTGCTTGAAAAACTCTGTTTTTACGAAGGAATTTCTCAAAATTTAGTGACTGTAATGCCCACCACGAAAGAGCGATAAAAACGATATGTATCAAAATACTCAGTAATGCCTGTTGTCCAAAAGCTTCTACCATTTTTTCCTCCCATCTATCCCTTCTGTTTCAACTATTATTTGACGTATTGACTTATAAAAAGGTTTCACTTTGTGTTATTATTTTTTTATTTTTTTCATCTTAAAAAATGTAAACATTCATCCAGAGTGGGTTTCTCTACTCCATGCTGACTGTTTGTTGCATTTTTATGCCCAATCCGGAGTGTTAGCTTTACTCTTAGTGTCACTTATTTAACTGCCCAATAATTTTTAAAATAATAGGACATCTACTTTACCGCTCTATATCTTTCCTTTAGATCTAACCCACTAAAAAAAGTCCCCTTAGGGACTTTTTTAGTATTTTTTCTCAACAATGGATATACGATTCATTGCACGTTGAAGAGCAAGTTCTGCACGTCTAAAGTCCACATGTTCTGATTTTTGAGCATGTAATCTTTGTTCAGCGCGCTCCTTAGCACGTAAGGCACGATCATAATCAATTTCTTCCGCTAATTCAGCAGATTGAGCAAGTACTGTCACCTGATCTGGGCGAACTTCTAATATTCCACCATTCACCGCTATATATTCAGAATCTGAACCATTTTTCAAATGAACAGCTCCTATTTTAAGTGGAGCAACCATTGGAATATGGCCTGCTAAAATTCCAAGTTCTCCACTTTCTGCTTTTGCGATCACCATTTCTACATCTGATTCATGCACCGGGCCATCAGGAGTTACTACATTGACTTTAATCGTCTTCATTACTACCCCTCCTGATTATTTTATACTTCTACACCCATAGATTTAGCTTTTTCGATTGCTTCTTCAATACGACCAACTAAACGGAATGCATCTTCTGGAAGGTGATCATATTTACCATCAAGAATATCTTTAAATCCTTTTACCGTTTCTTTTACAGGTACGTAAGAACCTTTTTGACCTGTAAATTGTTCTGCAACGTGGAAGTTTTGAGATAAGAAGAATTGAATTCTTCTTGCACGGTGAACAACTAATTTATCTTCATCGCTTAGCTCATCCATTCCTAAGATACTGATGATATCTTGAAGCTCTCTATAACGCTGTAGTGTAGATTGCACATTTCTCGCTACATTGTAATGTTCTTCCCCAACTATTTCAGGAGAAAGGGCACGAGAAGTAGAAGCAAGTGGATCTACCGCTGGGTAAATACCCATCTCTGTTAATTTACGCTCAAGGTTTGTTGTTGCATCCAAGTGAGCAAACGTTGTAGCTGGAGCTGGATCTGTGTAGTCATCCGCTGGTACATAGATTGCTTGGATAGAAGTTACAGAACCTACATTTGTTGATGTGATACGTTCTTGTAATTTACCCATTTCAGTTGCTAATGTTGGCTGGTAACCAACCGCTGATGGCATACGGCCAAGCAACGCGGAAACCTCAGAACCAGCTTGAGTAAAGCGGAAAATATTATCGATGAAGAAAAGAACATCTTGTCCTTGTTCATCACGGAAATATTCAGCCATCGTTAATCCTGTTAAGGCAACACGCATACGAGCACCTGGCGGCTCATTCATTTGTCCGAATACCATCGCTGTTTTCTTAATAACGCCTGAATCCGTCATTTCATGATAAAGGTCATTTCCTTCACGAGTACGTTCCCCAACACCAGCAAAAACAGAAATACCACCATGTTCTTGCGCGATATTGTTGATTAATTCCTGAATTAAAACTGTTTTACCTACACCGGCTCCACCAAATAGACCAATTTTCCCACCTTTAATATACGGCGCTAATAAGTCTACCACTTTAATACCAGTTTCTAAAATTTCTACTTGGGTTGATAATTGCTCAAACTTAGGAGCTTCTCTGTGAATAGAATCACGTCTTGCACTTGCTGGAATTTCTGAATCTAAATCGATTGTTTCTCCTAATACATTAAATACACGACCTAGTGTTACATCCCCAACAGGTACGGAAATAGATTTTCCAGTATCTAATACCTCTGCGCCTCTTGTAACGCCATCTGTAGAAGACATTGCAATAGCCCGAACTGTGTTATCACCTAAATGAAGGGCCACTTCAAGGGTTAATTCTATGTTAGAAGAACTATTTGGACCTTGAACAATGCGTAATGCGTTGTTAAGGTCAGGTAGACTTCCTCCATCGAACTTCACGTCAACAACTGGTCCCATAACTTGAAGAACTCGTCCTGTGCTCATTAATTTCCCTCCTAAACTTTCTTAAAGCAGGTTCTGCTAAAACATTAAGTCTAGCAGAACTTATTTATATCGTTATTCTAACGCTGCAGCTCCACCAACGATTTCCGTAATCTCTTGTGTAATCGCTGCTTGTCTTGCACGGTTATACTGTAAACTTAAATTGTCTATTAATTCTTTCGCATTATCAGTAGAATTCTTCATCGCTGTCATACGTGCAGAATGCTCACTAGCTTTACTATCAAGCAGAGCACCATAAAGTAGACTTTCTGCATACTGTGGTAATAGAACATCGAGAATTTCTTCTGCTGATGGCTCAAATTCATAGGATGTTAATGTCTTATTAGAAGCATCCATTTCCGTTAACGGAAGAACCTTCTTCTCTATCACATCCTGCTGAATAGCACTTACATAATGACTATAGTAAACATAAAGTTCATCAAAAGTACCATCATCATACATACCTACTGCTTTGCTTGTTACATCTCTAATATCTAGGAAATCTGGTAAATCAGGAATTCCCACTACATCCAAAATGACATTATGTCCTTGCTTTAATAGAAAGTCTCGACCGATTCTACCAATAACAATTATGGCATATTCATCTTTTGATTGATGACGTTCTTTAATTGTTTGATTTAGCTTTCTTAGTACGTTACTGTTGTATGCTCCTGCTAATCCACGTTCAGAAGTAATAACCAGATATCCTGTTTTTTTAACAGGGCGTGTTTGAAGCATTGGATGGCTAACACCTGAGCTGCCTAGAGCCACAGAATGTGTCACTTCTTCCATTTTAGACATATACGGAATAAATGCTTTTACATTAATAACCGCTCTATTCATTTTCGCCGAATACACCATCTGCATGGCTTTCGTAATTTGGCTAGTCTTTTTTGTTGAGTCAATACGAGCTTTTATATCACGTAAAGATGCCAAAGATTCTCACCACCAATCTATAAGTTTGCCTTCTTATTCAGAAGCTACAAACGTTTTTTTGAAGTCGTTAATTGCTGCGTTCATATCATCATCAGATGGAAGATCCTTAGTTTTAACAATATGTTCTACCACATTTGTATGATTATGATCTAACCAATTTAAGAATTCTTCTTCGAAACGTTTAATATCCACTACAGGAATATCATCTAAATGACCACGTGTAAGTGCATATAGAATTGCAACTTGTTTTTCAACTTTTAATGGCTTATTAAGATCTTGTTTCAATACTTCTACTGTACGAGCACCACGATTTAATTTATCTTGTGTCGCTTTATCTAAATCAGATCCAAATTGAGCGAATGACTCTAGCTCACGGAATGATGCAAGGTCAAGACGTAATGTTCCAGCAACCTTTTTCATTGCTTTGATTTGGGCAGAACCACCAACACGAGAAACAGATAAACCTGCATTAATCGCTGGACGTACGCCGGAGAAAAATAGATCAGATTGTAAGAAAATTTGTCCATCTGTAATCGAAATTACGTTTGTTGGAATATAAGCAGAAACATCTCCTGCCTGTGTTTCAATAAATGGTAGAGCCGTAATTGACCCTCCACCTTTTGCATCACTCAATTTAGCGGCACGCTCAAGTAGACGTGAATGCAAGTAGAATACATCCCCTGGATATGCTTCACGACCTGGAGGACGACGAAGTAATAGGGACAGTTCACGATAAGCAGATGCTTGTTTTGTTAAATCATCATATACGATTAAAACGTGTTTACCGTTATACATAAACTCTTCACCCATTGCTACACCAGCATATGGAGCTAAGTATAGAAGTGGTGCTGGTTGAGAAGCAGATGCTGTTACAACGATTGTGTAATCTAATGCACCATTTTTACGTAATGTTTCTACAGCGTTACGTACTGTTGATTCCTTTTGTCCAATCGCAACATAAATACAAACCATATCTTGGTCTGCTTGGTTTAGAATCGTATCGATCGCTACAGATGTTTTACCTGTTTGACGGTCACCAATGATTAACTCACGTTGTCCACGACCGATCGGCACTAGTGCATCAATGGCCTTAATTCCTGTTTGAAGTGGCTCACTTACTGATTTACGATCCATTACACCAGGTGCTAAATACTCAATTGGACGAGTCTTGGTAGTGTTAATTGCACCTAGTCCATCAACTGGTTGACCAAGAGGGTTTACTACGCGTCCAATCAGCGCATCTCCTACTGGGACTTCCATGATTCTTCCGGTACGACGAACTTCATCACCTTCACGAATATCTGTATAAGGTCCAAGAATAATGATACCGACATTGCTTTCTTCTAGGTTTTGAGCTAAGCCCATTACTCCATTAGAAAATTCAACAAGCTCTCCAGCCATACAGTTATCTAGGCCATGTACACGAGCAATACCATCACCAATATTAATTACAGTACCAACTTCACTTACTTGAACTTCCGATTGGTAACTTTCAATTTGCTTTTTTATAAGAGCACTGATTTCTTCCGCTTTGATGCTCATGCGTTTCACCCCTATCTAAAGAATTACTATCCTAATAATTGTCGTTGTAGACGGTTCAGCTTCCCTTGAAGACTACCATCATATATTTGATTACCGATTCTCACCTTAATTCCGCCTAATAGGTTAGAATCAATGATATTTTCAATATTTAGCGATATTTTCCCCACTTTTGCAGCGAATGTAGCTGAAATAGCTCTTTTCTCATCCATAGTTAACGGTTTGATGGAATATACTTTTGCATCTGCAATCCCTTTTGCTTCATTAACTAGTGCAATAAATTGATCACATATACTAGTAATCATCTCTTCACGATGACGATCAATCAATAGCATTAAAAGGTTTTGTATATACTCACTCGCAGAAGCAAATGCCACTTTCACCATTTCTTTTTTCTTTTCTAATGCAATATTAGGAGATTGTAGAAATGTATGAATATCAGGTGAAGAAGTGACTAATGATCTTACTACTCGTACTTCTTCATCTAGCTGATCGATCTGTCCGTTTTCTTTGGCGATTTGGAAAAGGGCTAAAGCATAACGCTTTGCAACACCTGTATCCATCATCGTTTCTCGCCTACCTCTTGAATGTAATCATGAATTAACTTTTCTTGATCTTGTTCATTTAATTCTTTTTCAATCACTTTAGAAGCGATTAAAACAGAAAGAGAAGTGACCTGATCGCGAATTGTTGCAACAGCTTTTTCTTTTTGCTGTTCAATTTCTACTAGAGCAGAATTTTTGATTCGCTCTGCATCTTTTCTTGCATCATCAATGATTGTTTCTCTTTGAGCATCTGCTTGTTGTTTTGCTTTATCAATTAATTCTTGTGCGTCATTACGTGCTTCTTTTAATAATGCTCTTTGTTCTTCTAATAGTTTGGCAGCTTCTTGTCTGCTTTTCTCTGCATTATCTATTTCATTTGCAACAAATTCCTCACGATCCTTCATCATTTTCATTAAAGGACCCCATGCAAATTTTTTGATTGCCCACAGTAATAATAAGAAAGATAGTAATTGAACGATTACATCACCGCCCGCAAAATTCATTACGGCACCTAATACTAATCCATTTGTGAACACGCTTGATTCACTCCTTTCAGATAGTGTTTTGTATCACATACAGGAAACCTTTATTCGCTTATGGAAAAAAGGTGAATATGCTTATTTATAAAATAATAGGAACAATTTGTTAGCTATCGAAATACGCTTTTCACATGTTTTTCATGTGAATTGTTGATTTTAAATAAAGGAATGGCGAAGGTTCTTATCGAATGATCTTCGCCATAACTGGAATAATATTATTCTTATTCTATTAAAGAACCATAAATGCGATAACAACCGCCATGATAGGAATCGCCTCTACGAATGCAACCCCGATGAACATTGTTGATTGAAGCATACCTCTTGCTTCTGGCTGACGAGCAATCCCTTCTACTGTACGAGAAACGATTAATCCGTTACCTAAACCTGCACCTAGTGCTGCTAAACCAATTGCAATTGCTGCTGCTAATGAACCCATTATTAAAATCCTCCCTAAATTGTAATTATTATAAAGTTTGTCCATATTCTGAACTGGGTATATATATTAATGGTCTTGACTTACTTTATGAGCCATATAAACCATTGTTAATAAAGTGAAAATAAATGCTTGGATACTTCCGATAAAAATGGAGAATCCCTGCCATACCATTGTTAATGGGAAGGCCGCTACTGTTCCAATATAATTGGCTTTCGCTAAACCATTTACTAGTAAGTTTAGTAGTACCTCACCTGCATAAATGTTTCCGTATAAACGAAGACCCAGTGTGAGTGTGTTTGAAAATTCCTCTACTATTTTCAATGGTAATAAAAATCCTACTGGTTGGACAAACTCTTTAAAGTACCCTTTTGTACCACGCATTTTGACACCGTAGTAATGAGTTAAACCGACTACCATAATTGCCAGCGTTAACGTTACACCAGGGTCTGCAGTTGGCGATTTCCACCAAAGCTGATGGTCTACTGTAATAGCAAAAGGTAAACCTAACATATTGGAAATAAAGATATACATTAGAAGAGTGATTCCTAAAACATGAAACCTTCCTCCGTCTTTCCAATCCATGTTATTTTTAATAATATTACGGACAAAGTCCATAATCCACTCCATCAAATTTTGTCTGCCGGTCGGCTTCATTTGAAGATTCCGAGTGAGAAAAAACGCAATTAAAAAAACAATTAAACTTGATACAACAATCATCAAAACATTAGATAGGTTAAAAGTTAATCCTAAAAACACTTTGGTAGGTGCTTCATGATGCAATATTACTCACCTCTTTTCTCACCATTCTTATGTAAAATAAAATAACGCACTAAATAATCTGCCATAATGACAATATAAGCTGTCATCAATCCAATTACAACACTTATTAAGTGAACTTTTTGTGGATATTCTACGGCAATTAAGCAAACTATTACTGCTGTAGCCATTCGGGAAATGGTTCCTAAGCCATAAACCTTTCCTTGTTCTTCAATGGCTTTATCAAAGACCTTTGCTCTTCTAACCAGTAAGGTGAGATTGAATACACTGGCACTTGTCCCGACGAATAGACCAAGAAAAACAGATTGATAGGGGGTGAGCGCCCAAGCAAATGCACAAAATGATAAAAAGAAATAAAGGTATTTCTTAACCCTCATATAAATCTCAAACAATTGTTCCAATTCTCTATCCTCCTTATTTTCAGGGCATCACTCTAAACCCGCGAAAATAAAGCGAAGCAGAGAAAAAGCACATTCCTTTTGTATCATTTCGGGCATTATACCATATGTTTATCTTTCCTTTTCAACCGATAAACGAAGCGATTATATCGCTTGCCCCTTAACTCTATTAACACTATACTAGTGTTAAAATCTTGATACTCCGCGGGTGAAAACCTATTCATACCCCTTGTAAGCATACAATAGGGTATTGTCAATGTCAATGCATTTAAATACAAAAAAAAAATTCATTGCTCACCATTTAACAATCTCTTTCTTATAGCTTATTTTATTTTTAGAATTTTTTCAAGCATGTCCTCCTTCCCAGCTTTTTTGGCAAATATTTTCATTCGATATGTCCCTGCTTCTTCTACTTTTGTTAGGGCAAATTCACCTTTTAACCGACCTCTTTTTACTTCTTTTTTCCAATCTAGAAACCGGACAAATTGTAATGTATCTTCTCTAAAAAGAGCAATTCCAAATTCTTCAGCACCAGTCGGCAAATAGGTCTCATATTCATAACAGCTTTCTCCATTTTTCTTGTGAAAATCGAATCCCATAATTCTTGGATAATCTGGTTCTTCCAATACATATAAATAGGGTAATTCAATTAATTTTCCGCCTGCCCTCACTCTAATTATACCATCTTGCAGTTTCCTATTGAAAAGGTTATCATCGATATTCATTATTATTGGAATATTTTTCTTTTCTCCTGGTTTTATTGTAAAAGAAAGAGGAAGTTTCCAGCTAATCCCGCGCTTTCCTTTGGGAAAATCAAAAGATATTTTTTCCTTTCTTTTCCCTGCATTTTTAATAGTGATATACGCTTTATATTGATTCTTTTCTTTTACTAATTTATATTTTCCGAAACGAATACTACCTGGCATAATTAAAATATTGGCATCTACGGCTTGGTCAACTTGAATTCGACCCGCTCCCTGCTCATACACTTTATATGTCACATTTTGTCTATTTTTGACTGACTTTGCGGTATTCATTAAAGCCGCTTTTACTTCTTCCGGACCCCAGTCAGGATGCACTTCCAACAATAACGCACAGGCTCCAGCAACAAACGGAGCTGCCATACTTGTTCCCTGTAAAGCCATATATCCATCTGGAACTGTGCTATTTATCACAACTCCAGGCGCGAGAACATCTGGTTTAATTTCCCATGTACTTGTAACAGGTCCACGCGAGCTAAAATCTGCCAGTATATCCTTTTCCCACTTTTTTTCGATGGTTACATATATTTTCTTTTTTTGAATAGTCTTCTTTATAAATTCTCCTTCCTCCTTTGTAATTCCTGCTACTGGTATAGGGACTTCTTTTTCTAGCATTCCTTGAAATGCTCCGGGCAAGTTATTAAATATTAATACCCCGACCGCCCCAGCCTCATAGGCATTCTGCACTTTTTCAGTAAATGTCAATTCTCCTCTTTCTATTAATACTAACTTTCCTTTTGCATTCGTTAACTGCTGCTTCTTTCCTATTCCACCGCTTGCTAATGGAATAGATGCCATCCCCTTCCATTCTTTACTGTTCTCCATATTTGTTAAGGCAATTTTCTTATCATTTATGGTGAAAAAAGGAGTATGGATATTTGGCGTGGTAGCGCCAACGGAAATGGCTTTAGCTGCTGTTCCTGGAGAGCCAACTGTCCATTCGGCCGGGCCAGCGTTTCCAGCTGCTGCAACCGCAATTATCCCCTTCTTAACGACTTCATTTAAAGCCAGACTAATTGGCAAATCTGGGCCGTTCACATCACTGCCTAATGATAAATTGATAATATCAACTTTATCTCTGACAGCTCTATCGATTGCTGCTAATATTTGTTCTGTTGTTCCAGAACCACCTGGACCTAATGCTCTATAGGCATAAATTGTTGCGTTCGGAGCAACTCCTTTGATTTTTCCGTTTGCTGCAATAATTCCAGCAACATGAGTTCCATGAAAAGTATCTTTATTTCCTAACCCTTTTGTTTCCATCGGGTCCTTGTCCTTATCCACGAAATCATAGCCACCCCGATAATTTTTGGCTAAATCAGGATGTTGATAATCTATCCCTGTATCGATGACCCCTATTTTTATTCCTTTGCCACTAATATGATCTAATGACTTGCCTAAGTAATTCCTAATTTCATCTGCTCCTATTATTTCAACTGGGTCTTCTGCTTCTGCCATATAAGTCTGAACCTTTGAGACTTGGTTCACGCTTTCGCTTTGTTTTAATTTTTCAAGTTCATATACCGGTCCTTCCACAGAAAAACCACTGAATACCTCTGTAAAAATATATCTTCTTTTTAAATCAGGATATCGGCTAAGCAGCCGATCGATTTCTTGTTCGGCATAATTCTTCTTTGTATGCACAATAGCAATTTGAACTTCATTGGAATTTTGCGAGGGAAGATTTGGAGTTTTTAAAGATGCTGCCATTGTTAAATGTGATAGTAATAGTGGTATAAAGAGGAGAATTCCGAGTGTTTTTTGTAGCATTATTACCGCCCCCTGCAAATCTTTATGCTTTTTATTTTGACCGCAAGTTGTGTTTTTATGTATTGGCAAAAATACACATCGCAATCCAGATGTGACATTTATCACAAATGAATATTCAACTATTGAGGAAAGCAAAAGACTCTCAAATTTATAAAGATTCTTTTCCTAAGAAGACTTTTTAGATGAGCAGAATAAAAAAATACCCAGAGCTATGTTGCTCTGAGCATTTCTTCCAACGGTATTATTTTGTACCAAATAATCGGTCTCCAGCGTCTCCTAGACCTGGTATAATATAACCTTTTTCATTTAATTTTTCATCTAGTGCCGCAATGTAGATATCTACATCTGGGTGTGCCTCTTTTAATGCCTCTACCCCTTCAGGAGCTGCGATTAAGCACATAAATTTAATATTTTTTCCGCCTCTATTTTTTAAAGAGTGAATTGCTTCAATTGCAGAACCACCAGTAGCAAGCATTGGGTCTACAACAATAAAATCTCTTTCTTCGACATCCGAAGGTAACTTAACATAGTATTCCACTGGCTTTAATGTTTTAGGATCACGATATAATCCAATATGTCCAACTTTCGCAGCAGGGATTAATTTTAGAACCCCATCCACCATTCCGATACCAGCACGCAGGATAGGAACGATACCCAGTTTTTTACCTGAAAGAACTTTTGATTTTGTTCTTGCGACCGGTGTATCAATTTCAATTTCTTCTAATGGCATATCACGAGTAATTTCAAAAGCCATTAAAGTAGCCACTTCGTCTACTAACTCCCTAAATTCCTTCGTACCTGTTTGTTTTTCTCTGATGTATGTAAGTTTATGCTGAATTAATGGGTGATCAAATACATATACTTTTGCCACAACTATTCACTCCGTTCCTTCATTAGTATAAATATCCGCTTTTTTCGACAGGATACTTCGTTAACACACTTCTATTTATTCTACAGAAAAAGTATTTCTGAATCAACTGAAATTCTTTTCTAAATTTGAATTTTCTATGATAGTTTTTCCGAAAACCTAGAAAAAAATCGTCTTAAAAAAAGAGAACAGTCAATAAGCCGCTATGCGCCTTATCGATTGTTCTCTTCCTCTTATAGTTCCTTGTACAATTCAAATTCACTTGTTAATGCTGTTACTCTTTTGGCAGCTTCTGCTAACTTCTCAGCGTCTTCATGGTTTTTAAGTGTAAACCCAATAATAGATGCTATTTCATCCATGTCCTCTAAACTAAAGCCACGAGATGTTACCGCTGCTGTTCCAATGCGGATTCCACTTGTCACAAAAGGACTTGCTGGATCATAAGGAATTGTGTTTTTATTTACAGTAATCCCCACTTCATCCAATACATGCTCTGCCACTTTTCCAGATAAACCCAATGATTGAAGGTCAACTAATAATAAATGATTATCCGTACCGTTCGACACTAAGTTTAATCCTTCTTTTTGCAGACCACTTGCTAACCTCTTTGCATTTGCAATAATATTCTCTGCATAATCTTTAAAATCAGCTTGCAATGCTTCCCCGAAGGCAACAGCCTTTGCTGCAATTACATGCATCAACGGACCACCTTGAATTCCTGGAAAAATAGATTTATCAATCTTCTTGGCATATTCCTCTTTGCATAGAATCATTCCTCCACGTGGCCCACGTAAAGTTTTATGTGTTGTAGTAGTAACAAAATCAGCATAAGGAACTGGATTTTGATGTAAGCCTGCAGCAACCAAACCAGCTATATGAGCCATATCCACCATTAAGTATGCTCCAACCTCATCAGCAATTTCACGGAATTTCGCAAAATCGATTTCACGTGGATATGCACTTGCTCCAGCTACGATTAATTTTGGTTTATGAGCCAACGCTTTTTCACGAACATCTTCGTAGTTAATATAATGTGTTTCTTTATCCACACCATACTCCACGAAATTATATTGAACACCACTAAAATTAACAGGGCTACCGTGTGTTAAATGCCCACCGTGTGACAAATTCATTCCTAACACAGTATCTCCATGCTCTAAAATGGTAAAATAAACAGCCATATTTGCTTGCGCACCTGAATGCGGTTGTACGTTTACATGTTCCGCACCGAAGATTTCCTTCGCACGATCACGAGCAATATCCTCGACAATATCTACATATTCACATCCACCATAATAACGTTTAGCAGGATAACCTTCTGCATATTTATTAGTTAATACAGATCCTTGCGCTTCCATTACCGCTTCACTAACAAAGTTTTCTGATGCAATCAATTCAATCTTCGCTCTTTGGCGTCCTAATTCTTGTTGTATTGCTTTAAAAACCAGTTCATCTTGCTCCGCTAAATGCTTCATATGTATTTCCTCCCGACTATTCTCTCTTTTCCACCGTAAATCTGCCTCTATTCTATCATGTATATATTTTAAAAGGAAAGAGCAAATTTACGAATTATCAAATGATTTATACACTTTTCGTTCGGTTTTTTTAAAGTATTTTCGTTATTTTTTTTAAAAGATACAAAAAAAATTATTTTTCTACTATTTCAATAAAATGAACCTGTGTTAAAATATTAATTTTTTTATTATCATTGGGTGGTTTTCTTAGCAAAAAATTATTATTTAGCGATAGTACTCAGGGGAATAGGATATAGGTGAGCGGAGGTGTCGGAGTCTCTATTATCTTTTTTCTCTCTCTTCTTAATTTCAACGCCAGTGCATAAAAACAAGAAACCAACAAAATCCCTAAAAAGCATGCAGGAATTTCATTGGTTTTTCATTAACAAGAAAGATTTTCTTTTGTGTTCTCATATACAGCTCTTGGACCACCAATTAATTTAGGACGGGATTTCGCCAGTGTGACATGAGCATTTCCTAGTTCCTTCAGCGAGGTTCTGATTGGTACAGCAACATGCTTTAAGTGCATACCAATAAAGGTGTCGCCAATATCGATTCCGCCATCTGCCTGAATAAACTCTACGACCACCGGATCTTCCATCTGCTGAAAAGCAAAAGTGGCCATAGCTCCACCGGCATGACGCACCGGTACAACAGAAACTTCCGGTAAGTTCCTTGCTAACATTACTTTTCTTTCGACTACCAAAGCTCGGTTTAAATGTTCACAGCATTGAAAAGCAAGCGAAATCCCTGCTTGCTGCTGAAATTTTTGGCATTCTTCAAAAATTAAGGAAGCGACATCTACCGTTCCCGCGGTACCAATCTTTTGGCCGATAACTTCACTTGTACTGCAGCCAATCACAAATAATTGCTGTTCTTTCAGCTGTGCCTGTTCTTGATATTCCGTTAGAATCGTTTGTAACTGCTCCTTTAGCTTAAGTGTTTCCTCATTCAATTCAAACACCCCTCTTCAAGTTACCTACATTTCTTATACTATAACCATCATTGCACAAAGATATAGGGAGTACAAGTATACTATTCTTTAATTTGAAAACGACAAATGGTTTGCTGCAATTCTTCTGCATGCGCTTGTAATTCCAATGCTAATCCATCCACCTTGCGAATAAGTGCCGTTTGATTATCCGCAATATTCGTTACCTGTTGTGCTCCGGCAGCCGTTTCTTCCGCAATCGCTGCAACTTCTTGCGATTGCTGAGTTGTTTCATAAATTTGCTGTTTTTGCTTATGAATCAATTCGGTTATATCAGCTGTTGCATCTATCATTTTATTTGTAGTTTCATTCATTTCATTGAAAATTAAATTCGTTTTCTTCCCTGTTTCCGCTTTTTCTTGGGCATTCTCGACTTGGTTTGTAATTTGCGTGACGACATTTTTAACTTCTGTCTGCATATTACGGATAATCTCCGCAATTCCTTCTACTGCTTTACCACTCTCATCAGCAAGTCTTCTTACTTCTTCAGCAACCACGCTAAAGCCAGCACCATGTTCTCCAGCTCGTGCAGCTTCAATAGAAGCATTTAATGCTAATAAATTCGTCTGTGAGGCAATTTCTCCAACAAGCTTTAACACTTCTTCAATTTCTTTAGAGTGAATTTCTAAATTTTGCACAGACTTTAAGGAATGCGTATTTTCTACTGCCAACTCCATCATCCCATCCACCAAGGAACGAACTACTGTATTTGTCTCTATTAACTTTTCAGACATTTGTCCGGAAATAGATTTGGACATATTCGCTTTTTTTTCCACACTAAGAGCGATATTCATTGATTCTTCCACAGACTCTGCTGATGCTTGTACACTTTGTGCAGACATTTCAGCCCCCCCAGCAATTTCTCCAACCGAATTAGAAATTGCTAATGTTTGCTCCAGTGCATTATCCGATTCAGCAGAAATCCGTTTTACTGTTTCGTTTGTTTTGTTAAAATTATTTTCAATACTTTGAACCATGTCGCGTAAATTAAAAAGCATATGATTAAAGGCTAAACCTAAAGATTTAATTTCATCATCTGATTTTGAAACTTCCGCATCTTGGCTTATATCTCCATGTGCGGCTTTTAATGCACTTTGTTCCAATCGCTTTAACGGTTTAATAATAAACCCCGCCGCCAAAAAGCCCAAAAAACCAGACCAAAATATACCTAATACTAAGGTGACAATATTAAAAATAACGGAACTAATGGCGATTTTGCTTTCAATGACTGGATAGAGAATATACATAAAAAAAGCACTTGTTGAATACGTAATAATCGCAAGAATCGTAATAAATAGCGCCAATTTCTTTCGTAAACTAAACTTATACTGCCCCTTTGTTCCCACTCTTTTTCCCCCTCATGAATAAGAAACACCTTACCACTCACTTTTTGTTATTTTTTCCATTATTTTATCTATCAAGATTTCTAATTCTTCATATGTGTCTCGATACATCGAAACAGTCCCTCCAAAAGGATCACTCACATCCCCATTCAGGTCATCCTCTGCATATTCTTTTATCGTAAACGTTTTCTCAATGGAGGATGGATATGCTGACACAAGCATATTTTTATGTCCTTTTGTCATAGTGAATATATAATTCGCCCAGTCTATTAACTCTTTTGTGACCATTGTGGAAAAATGGTTATGCTGGATTCCCTTTTCAGAAAGAACCTCCTGCGCCTGCAAAGATGCAGCACTACCATCTACCGCATAGACTCCAGCGGATTTGACTTCGACATCAGCAGAAAATTTATGCTTTAAAATAGCTTCTGCCATTGGACTTCTGCACGTGTTACCTGTACAAACAAACAATATGCGAATCATCATTTATCCTCCTTTATATGGTTCTATTATAGACCATTTTACCTAAAAATTCTATTTAACCTACAAAGAAGACGGTGCAAATACTCGTTTATTATCGGTTAAAACTAGTATATTTTTAGCATTTATTAATTGTTAGTATTTTACACTACCTAAAAAATTGTCTTTTCACTCTATATTTTCTAAACAAACGAACGCGAAATGGCTTTCACCAAAAGATGAAAGCCACTTCTCCGTATCTAGAACTACTATAAACTAATAAGCAGCTTGATTCCAAAAATAAGAAGGATTCCTCCTCCAAGCATTTCTCCATAGGAGCCTAACCAACCCTGTACTTTTCTTCCAATTAGTAAGCCTAACCACGTCAGCACCATCGCACTAATTCCAAAGCAAAGCAGAACCACTACTGTTCTTGCCTGATATATTCCTAGACTTAAACCAACGGAGAAGCTGTCCAAACTAACACTAACCGCAAATAGAAGCAAGCCGAGACCAGCCGGCGTAATGCGACTTGTCTCCACTTCTTTAAATCCTGTCCAAATCATTTGAATTCCTAATATAACCAGAAGTGCTCCACCTATATATCCGGCTATTTCACTAAAATTTTCCGAAAGAAACTTCCCTGTAATCATCCCCAGCAAAGGCATTATTACATGAAAAACCCCAATTATAAAACCGATTTTTGCGATTTGCTTTAATCTTAATTGAAACATCCCCATCCCTAGCCCAACCGAAAATGCATCCATTCCTAAAGCAAATGCCATTAAAATAAGTGTAAAAAGTTCTCCTACGACTGCAGACATTTTTTGGCCCCCTTGGACTTGCTCATTAGAGATTATGCACGTCCAAGTTCTTTTAGAAGTAAGAATCTGCAAATAATTTAAGAGCTAACTTCTGATTTAAATACTATTTTATTACTTGGTGGGAAGCAGCTTTCATCAGTCTGTTCATAACAGCTTGTCCAACACCCTCTGTCGGAAAAATTTCTCCGAAAATAATATCCACTTGCTGATGATCAAAGCTTCGCAAACCATCATATAGATCAGCGGCTACCGTAGATAGATCCTGTCGCTCACCACAAGCATAAATAAAATCAGCTTGATAGAATACTTTATTTTCCTCTGTAGTTAAGACACCGACTCTATGTCCCTTTTGTTTTTCTTCTTCTATTAGTAATTGAATTTTCTCCTTAGAACCATCGACTAAAAACAATGGCGCATTGGGAGCGTAATGAGTATATTTCATGCCAGGTGACTTTGGTTTTATTTCCGTATCAGTCAGCGCCTGATCAACTTTCACTTCGCCAACAACACTTTCTAGTTGTTCTTTTGTAATGCCTCCTGGGCGGAGAATCATTACTTTCTCATCCGTACAATCCACAACAGTAGACTCTACACCTACTCCTGTGGAACCACCATCCACTATTCCGGCAATGTATGTATCTAAATCTTCTTTCACATGAATTGCTTTCGTAGGACTCGGTTTCCCAGAACGGTTAGCACTTGGAGCTGCAATGGGCAGGGCTGATTGCTCAATAATCTGTAATGCAACAGGGTGATTAGGCATTCGAATCCCTACTGTAGAAAGACCAGCAGTCGACAACTCCGATAACACCCCATTTTTCTTTTCGAAAATAATCGTAAGTGGTCCCGGCCAGAAGGCATCCATTAATTTCTCCGCTGTCTCCGGCACTTTTTCAACTAATTCATCTAATTGCTCTCGTTTTGCAATATGGATGATAAGCGGATTGTCAGACGGTCTTCCTTTAGCAGCAAATATTTTTGAAATGGCGGAATCTTCTTTTGCATTTCCCCCAAGGCCATAAACCGTTTCTGTCGGAAACGCAACCACCTCATTTTTTCTTAAAAGATCAGCAGCTTGTTTTATTTGTGAATAACTTTCCTCTTTATCCACATTTTTATCCACTGACCAATAATTTGTCTTCATTCAAATCCACCTTTTTCCATTCTAATATCAATTTCTCTAAATCGCTTCTTATTCCTCATTTTTCGACAATACCACCATTTGTGAAAAAGGACAAGTTTCTTCTTAAATGGGGATAAAAATCTGACTTGTCCACAAATTGTGAATAAACACCCCTGAAAAGTGGATAACTTTTGCTATTTATCCACAATATTCATCGGAATATACATAAAATGTGACTTATCAACAGTGTAAACGTTTTTTACAGTATTCGACTCTTTCATTGCTGCTGGAATGTTTTCTTCTTCTATCGCTTGAAATCCTAATAAACGAAATAATTGCATGGAATGCGGATTATGAACCTTACAATAGATAGCATCCAGGTCTTTATCCTTCGCTAATTTTAACGCTTGCTGTATTAAAAACAATATATCTTCCACATTTCCTTTAGAAAGAACCATCGAACGCAGTAATCCTGTTTTCCCAAAAGGTTCTATTCCAATTGTGCCTATCAGAGTTTGATCAGCTTCCGCTTCCATAAGCAAAAAGTAGTCCAGCCATTCTTGCAACCCTTCTACTGTCACTTCTGCATTTGTTAAAAAAGCAGCAATTCTTTCTAAATCTCCTATTTCTGCTTGTCGAATGATATGCATCTTCCTCATCCCCTCACCATCTAGTATTTAATCTATTACTATGAAATGATGGAGGAAAAAATGCGAGATTTCTTACTTAAGGCCAAATTCTTTTATTTTGTTATATAGCGTTCCTCTTGATATTCCTAGCAATGTTGCTGCAGCACTCTTATTTCCATAGGTTTTTTTGAGCGCTTCTTCTATTCGTTCCATTTCGTTATCTTCCCTATTCCCTCTTTCACCCCGAATAGAAACCTTATACTTTTCCACAATTTCTGCCGGGATATGTTCAAGCGTTAATTCTCTATTCCCCTCACATACTAATACACTATGCTCTATCACATTCTTCAACTCTTTTATATTACCTGGCCAATCGTATGAACATACAATATGCATTGCTTGTTCATTTATTTTTATTATGTTTTTCTGATATTTTTCATTGTACATCTTTATAAAACTATTAACTAAATGCGGTATATCTTCTTTTCGGTTGCGGAGGGGAGGAATTTCAATATGGACAACGCTAATTTGGTAATAAAGCTTTTCGTTAAATTCCCCTTTTCTTACTAACTCTCCTAGAGGCTGGGTAGAAGATAAAATAAGTCTTGTTGCTGGCTTTTTCTGCTGCTCCCCACCAACCCTAGTAAAGGATCGCTCTGTCATATAGTGCAAAAGTTTTTCCTGAACGGCTAAAGGCATTTTATCTACTTCTTCGATAAAGAGTGTCCCTGACTCAGCCTGTTCTATCTTTCCTTCTATTTCTTCTGGATCTCCTGCATTAAAAGTCATTTTCTGATATCCAAACAGTTCCATCTCCACCAAATCTTTTGGAACAGTGGAACAATTTAACGATAAAAACTGATTCTTTCTTTTCGATCCCCCATAGTGAATCGCTTGCGCTAGCTGTTCTTTTCCGGTACCTGTTTCTCCAGATATAAGAACAGGTATTTCAGCCGAGGCTATTTTTTGTGCCATTTCAACCGCTCTTTTCACTTCTTTGCTGCTTGATAAAATAGAAGAAAAAGGCTCATCTTTTTGTACATATATAGAGGTAGTCGAATCTAATTCTTGATTTAGGTGTATTAGCTTCGTAATATCATGTTCTGTTGAAATGCCACCGATTATTTTATTATCTACAAGAACAGGTGAAGCATTAATTAACACATGTGTATGTTCATTTGGGCGATGATACGTTCCTCTAATCGGATTGCCTTCTTTTAAAATACGATGCAATTGAATCGAATCTGTTTCAAAATGCTCGCCAATTTTTTTGCCGATAATCGCTGCTTTTGTAATTTGATAGGTATCTTCTGCTACACTATTCCAGTAAAAAACGGTTCCATCACTATCTACTGCTGTTACAGCATCATTCATTGTCTCTGCAAGTGTTTCAAAATAAGTAGCGAGATATTTATTTTCCTTTTGTAAAGCTTGGATTCTTGCTGCTGCAGTTACAATCCCTTGAAATTCATTTTGTGTCTTTATAATGACTGGTCTTAACCAACTTAGATTTTCTCTCTTTATATCCTGTACAGCAATTACCTCTGAAGGTAATATATTACTTACTTCTAGCCAATCTTTTATTGTTTGATTATTCCTTACAGCTGCTAAAAGGTATTGCTCTTCATTTCCAATCGTAAATAGCTGCTCACTTTCAATAATAACGTAGGAATAATCTGCTAACACCTCTGTTAGCGTGCTAATTTTTTCGTTGTCTGAGAGGATGGTAAATGAAGTTTCAATCTTCATTTGTGAATCTGTAAACATATCTTTATCCTTTCTTTCCTTATTATTGTTAATTTATCACTAAATAACCGTTTTTTCCAATAAGGGAAAATGGATGCGATTTATGCTATAGAAAAAAGCTGGCTCTAATAGGACTACACTCGAATGATTAAAATGCAGAAGGTACTACTTCCTTCTAGTAATATTCTTGTGTTCCTAATAGAGTCAGCTTGATAAAGTTGATTTATTTTCGACTATGGATTTAACACTGCTTGCTAGCACTTTTCCAAAAGCCAGCTAGAGCTAGCAATTACACTGATTACACTACTTTTTTTGTGCTTAGTTTCGCTTGTGTGAAAAGCAGCAGATAATCGAATCCTCCTGCTTTGGAGTCCGTTCCAGACATATTAAAGCCCCCGAATGGATGCACCCCTACTAATGCACCAGTACATTTCTTATTAATATACAAATTGCCGCAATGCTGATTTTCTAATGCATACTCGATTCGATCTTCTTGAGAAGAAAAAAAGGAGCCAGTCAAGCCATATTCGGTATCGTTGTATACTTCAATACCTTTTTTCCAATCAGGTACCTTACAAATTGCAAGAACTGGACCAAAAATTTCCTCTTTCATAATGCGAGCATCTGCAGGAACATCGATAAAAATGGTTGGTTCAATATAGTAGCCATTTCCTTCTGCACGCGACCCGCCTATTGCTAGTTTCCCTTCGTTTTTTCCAATTTCAATATAGCCTAGTATTTTGTTTAATGCTTTTTCATCAATTACTGGCCCTACTGCTGCATTAGTCTCTGGTAGGCCAATAGCTAGATTTTTTGTTCGTGTTAGTACCTTTTCTACTACTTTATCGTACACAGATTCCACAATCATTGCTCTAGATCCGGCAGAACATTTTTGACCTTGAAAACCAAATGCCGCTGCCACAATCGCTTCTGCTGCTGCATCAAGATCTGCTGTTTCATCGACTACAATGCCATCTTTCCCACCCATTTCGGCTACAATTCGCTTTAACCATATTTGGCCCGGCTGTACAACAGACGCACGCTCATAGATACGACAGCCTACAGCACGAGATCCAGTGAAGGAAATGAATCTTGTTTTGGGATGCTCCACTAAATATTCTCCTACTTCCAAGCTATCGCCAGGAAGATAATTAATAACACCTGATGGTAAACCCACTTCTTCCATTAATTCCACAAACTTAGCGGCAATAACTGGTGTATTATCGGACGGCTTTAAGATAACAGTATTCCCCGATACGACTCCAGCAACTGTTGTCCCTGCCATAATAGCAAGCGGGAAGTTAAATGGAGAAATAACAATTCCAACCCCAAGCGGAATATAGGTAATCTTATTATCTACTTCACCAGCTGTCGGGTACAGCGGTTGATGGATCGATGTCTCACTTAAACGAATCATTTCTCTCCCGTAAAACTCAAGGAAGTCAATTGCTTCCGCAGTATCTGCATCTGCTTCAACCCAGTTCTTCCCTGACTCTAAGATTAAGTATGCGGAAAACTCATGTTTTCTTTCCCTCATTAATTGTGCAGCTTTAAACAAATATTCAGCACGCTCAGCTGGTTTTACTTTCTTCCATGTCTCAAACGTATGCAAGGCTTCCTGCATAGCCTTTTCCGCATACTCTTTATTCCCTTTACTTACTTCTCCGATGACTTCATCCACATTCGCCGGATTAATCGATACCGTTTTTTCTTCTGTCATTATTTTGGCTTTGCCAATTACAAGAGGGAATGTTTTTCCTAATTCCCTTTTTACTTTTTGAATAGCCGCTTCCATTGCATGCTGATTCTCGATTTGAGTAAAATCGGTAAACGGTTCATTTTTATACGGTGGGATACTTGTCAAATTCGTCATCTTTATTTCTCCTTTTTTGTTTATATTTTTTCATCCTAAGTCTTGCAAACTTAATATATAAAAAGGGGAGCTCGATTCAATCGACTTACTTAAATAAGTTTTTCAAAATAAACCAAACGTTTGCTGGTCTTTCTGCCAATCTTCTCATAAAATAGCCGAACCAATCTTTTCCGTATGGCACATACACTCTTACTTTGTACCCTTCTCTCACTAGCTTATTTTGCAAATCCTCACATATTCCATACAGCATTTGAAATTCAAACTTGTCTTTAGCAATCCCCTGATTTGCGGCAAGCTCTTTAGTGAATTGGATTATTTTTTCATCATGGCTGGCAACAGCTGTGTAGTTTCCATTCAGCATATGCATTTCAATAATTTTTTTGTAATTTTCGTCTACATCCTTTTTCTCTGGAAAGGCAACATCCGGTGGCTCTTTATAAGCTCCCTTTACCAAACGCAGATTTGCATTTAATTCATTCAAACGTTTCATATCTTCTTCTGTTCGATACAAATAGGCTTGAATGACCAAACCAACATTATCATATTCCTTGCGGAGCTCTTCATAAATATCAATGGTTACTTGGCAATGAGCGTAGTCTTCCATATCAATGCGGACAAAGTTTCCGTATTGGCTGGCTCTAGAAACAATTTTCCGCATGTTATTCAAGCATAAATCCTTATCAATATCCAACCCCAGTGATGTCATTTTGACTGATAAATGGGAGTGAACGCCAGATGCATGAATCTCATCTAGTGTTTTTAAAGACATTCTCGTTGATTCATCGGCTTCTTCTTTCGTGTAGACAAACTCTCCTAAATGATCAAGCGTAACCACTCTACCAGATTTGTTTAATTCGCTGACTTTTGAAATTGCTTCTGCTATCGTTTCACCAGAAACGAATCGTTTCGCTCCAAAGCGTAAACCATATTTGCGAGCTAGTTTATTGGCGGACTTATTCTTAGCTAATGACTGAAACATATTTCTCAATGCAACTTCCATTATCAAGCTCCCCTTTTGAACACTTTTGTTTAAAATTTAAACACTGTACATTTGTGTATAATTCATATTTCGATTATACAATAATACCAGCTTTGAAATCTATAATTTTCTGATTAATTTTTATTATTAAAATACTGGAAGCGCATAATTTTTTCTTTTGATTGCGGCTTAAAATTTAGAGGGGAGAGTATAAGAAGTGATTAATGAGGCTGACGATCACATAAAAAAGACTGTCCGACTAGTACGCTTTTAAAAGAAGGTTCTAACCCCTCTTTTAAAAGCGTACTTCATAGACAATCTCTTAACTAATTTTGTATGTTCTCGCGTTGTGTTTTCTTCTTGTCATTCTTTTTGCTAATACTCCATATTTAGGAGAGCAAAGGAAGCTTATCATAAAAATGATGCCTGTAGAAAAAGCCATCGCCCCTGAAATAGAGGTATCTAACCATACCGCCATATAATAGCCAATAAACGCCGCTAGAATCCCAAACCCACTGCTTAACAGAAAAAGAAAGGATAATCGATCTGTCCATAAATAAGCGGCGGCCGCTGGAGTAATAAGCATCGCTACTACCATAATGGCACCGACAGCATCAAAAGCAGCCACTGTTGTTAAGGATACTAAAGACATAAATAAATAATGCATAAAGATAACAGGAATGCCCAGACTTGCTGCAAGTGCTGGATCAAATGAAGTAATTTTCCATTCTTTATAGAATGCTATAATGACCAATAGAACTACAAATAGCACGGCGCTTAGTAATACTACTGCCTCTGGAACCCTTCCTAAAATCGGAACTTCTACTCTTTCCCATGGAATGAAAGTAATTTCCCCCATCAACGTATGTTTCACATCTAAATGAGCATTACCTACTTTTGTTGCAATTAAAATGACCCCTATCGCAAATAGTGTAGTAAAGACAATTCCAATCGAAGCTTCTTGCTGAACTCCGTGTGTATGCAGCCACTGAATGACAACCGCAGTAACAAGTCCAGCAATAACCGCTCCAATTAACATATGAATTCCTGTTAATTCTCGTGTTATTAAATAAGCACACACTATCCCCAATAACACGGTATGACTAATAGCATCAGCCATCATTGCCATTCTTCTTAAAATCAACAAAACGCCAATTAAACCACAACTTAGTCCTACTAATGAGGCAGTCAACAATATCCAACCAGTATAGCTCATTATTGTTCTACCTCCCTCGTCATTTTTACTAACTCCATGCCCTTCCTTTGTCTTTTCTGTTGAAAAAAGACAACAGCCAATCCTTTTTTACTTCCTAAAAATAAGGAGATAAAGAAAATAGCAGCTGCGGTTACTACGATAAACGGACCAGTTGGCCATCCTTTTCCAATTGTGCTTAAAAATGTCCCCATCATTCCGGAGGCTCCTCCAAACAAGGCGGAAAGAATCACCATCACTTTAAAGGATTCTGTCCAATATCTAGCACTTACACTTGGAATTATTAATAAGGCTGCCATTAATATGACGCCGACCGCTTGAATACCAACCACAATAACTAAAACAAGAATTGCCATGTAGAGTGCATTCATCCCAGTTATGGATATACCTATTCCTTTTGCAAAGCTTGGGTCGAACAAAAAGATTTTCCATTCTTTAAAAAGAATTACTGTTAAGAAAAGTACAATAATAGCCACCATCATCATAGTCCAGACATCTCTTGATACCATGGATGCCGCTTGCCCAAATATAAAACTATCCAGCCCGCTCTGATTACCGCCAGGCATTCGATTAGCAAATGATAACAGCATAATCCCTAAGCCGAAGAAAACAGATAACACAATTCCCATGGCTGCATCTTCTTTCACACGACTGGAGCTTCTGATCCACTGAATAAGAAATGCACCTAATAAAGCGGTAATCGCTGCTCCAATTATCATAACAAAGAGATTTTTTTCTCCCAGTAGTATAAACCCTAATACCACTCCTGGTAACGCAGCATGAGAAAGAGCATCACTCATTAAACTTTGTCTCTTCCAATAAGCGAAGCTTCCAATAACACCTGCTGCCATTCCTAATAAGAACGTACTGAATAATACAGATTGCGCATTATAAGATAGAATACTAAACATTATCTCTTCTCTCCCATCCAGTGCAATGTACCACCATACGCTTTCCTAATATTTTCTTTTGTAAAAGTCTCACTTGTAGGACCATGGGCAATGACCGTTTTATTTAATAAGAGAACATGGTCAAAATATTCTTCAACTGTCTGCAAATCATGGTGGACGACCATGACTGTTTTACCTCGCTCCTTCAGCATCTTTAAGGTTTCCATAATCGCCTTTTCCGTTGTCGCATCTACTCCGGCAAGCGGTTCATCTAAGAAGTATAGATCAGCATCTTGCGCAAGCGCGCGCGCAAGAAACACGCGCTGCTGCTGGCCACCTGATAACTGACTAATTTGACGATCTGCATAGTCTTCCATCTTCATTTCTTTTAAAGCTGCCATCGCCTTTTGTTTATGCTCTTTCTTCGGCCACTTGAGCAACCCTATTTTCCCATATAAGCCCATTGTAACTACATCGAGAGCATTTGTTGGAAAGTCCCAGTCTACCGAACCACGCTGGGGCACATACCCAATTCTCGATTTTGCTGTTTGATAGGTTTCACCGAAAAAATTCACCTCTCCACTAATAGCATGGTGAAGCTCTAATATTACTTTTAACAAAGTGGATTTTCCAGCCCCATTTGGTCCGACGATACTCGTCAGAGTTCCCTTCTCCACTTGAAAACTAACATCAGATAACACTTCATTTTTTCGATAAGCAGCGGACACATTTTCCACTGTAAGTATTGTTTCCATCTTTATTCCACTCCTCTGCTCAATGCTTGATAGATGGTTGCAACATTATGTTCATACATCCCAATATATGTTCCTTCTTTCGATTTCGCATCGCCCATAGCATCAGAGAATAATTCTCCTCCAAATTCTATATCAAGCCCTTGTTTTTTTGCTCCTTCCACAACCGCATTGACGGAGGCTGGGTTAATGCTGCTTTCAACAAAAACTGCTGGAACTTGATGCTCTACTAGTAATGCAATAGTATCCTCTATATCCGATAACCCAATTTCAGCTTCCGTACTTAAACCTTGTAAACCAACAACCTCTATATCTAGCATTCTTCCAAAATAACCAAATGCATCATGTGCTGTAACTAATACCCGCTTATCTTCAGGCAATGATTCCATTTGTGTTTTTGCTTCTTCTTTTAACGAATCTAATTTCGCAAAATATTCCTGTTTATTTTGTTCAAAATAGTCACTATTATCAGGTGATGCTTTCTTTAACTCGGTTGTTGCAGCATCAAGTGCCTCTTTCCACAAATCAACATCAAACCAAATATGGGGATCAATCGCTCCTTCTTCATCCTTCAAAAGCTTCTCCTCTGCAATAACATCCCCGATCGCAAGAACTGGTTTTGTTTTGCTGATTTCTGCAAAAACCTTTACCATGTTGGCCTCTAGATGCAACCCGCTATAAAAAACGATATCCGCCCCATCCATTTTCTGGATATCTCCTTGTGTCGCTGTATACAAATGTGGATCCACTCCAGGTCCCATTAAGCTTTGCACCTCTACTTTGTCGCCGCCAATAACCGACATAGGCTCTGCAATTTGCGCAATTGTAGTAACAATCGTAAGCTTACCATCTTCTTTAGATCCCGTTGATTCAGCTGAACATCCTGTTAGAAAAACAAACGACATTAGCAATCCTGTTAGTATCAATTTCCACATTATTTATTCCTCCTTTTCTTTATCTCAACAAATATACCCATTGGACAATTTGTTTCCTCAAGGAAACTTTTATGTTTATATACAAAATACTTAACTATCCGAAAAATGTCAATGATTTAATCATAATTAGGTAAATTTTTTTAAGTAACTTTACTAACATTCAATAAAAAAGATGCCTTTATTAACAGCATCTCTCTTAAAAACTATTTTGTTATCCAAATATCTTCTCCCATAACTCCACAAGAAAGAATTTCACTTCTACTTCCTCTTCTTTTTCTCCTTCTACAAATACAGGATCTTGTTTCTCTTCCGCTTTAGTTTGTTCTTTCTTTTCTTCCTTTGCTGGTTTATCTGGTTTATCTGCCTTTCCTTCTTTCTTCTCAGCTTCCCCTTCCTCAAATCCATCACTTACCGCAACTCCATTAGAGAAATCCAAGAAGCATAATGGTGGGAAAAGAACACACCACCAATTGGCCCCTTCACCTTCTCCTAAAGTAATTAGAATGGCATCATATTGACCAGCTGGATATAAGAACTCCCCATAAAGCTTTGTTGGAAAATCTACTTTATCAAACGTAACATTTACGGCTTGGTTGGCATTTTCATCTTCTACTACTCTTTCTGCAATCTGTTGAATCTCTGGTAACTTTTCCTTCAATAAGTCTTTAGCCACTTCTTTAGAAGTTAATTCGGAAACCCAGTTTGTAATTTCCTCATTTACAGCATCTCTTACTTTTCTTTTTAACTCCTGATCATCTTCCTTATCACTATTCGCTAATATTCTTAGACGAATCGCATCGTTTGGAATAATTACTTCATTATTAGCTGTCACTTCATTTTTGGGAATATATAAACTCATCATTGTAGATAAAATAAGTACAAATAAATAAATAGTTGCCATCGGTTTATTTTTCATCTTTAGCACCGCCCCTTCACTAACACAGTGTGGGCAGATTAATAGAATCTTAAACTAGTAAATTTCATTTTTTTAGAGTAATTTTTGTAGATTTGGAATTTGCCCTCATCTATCTTGCGGTTCTGCTGCTTTTTCTTGCGATTCCCACACTTTTACTTGCGACCTCCTCTCTCTTTCTTACGATTTTCACACTTCTACTTGCAATTCCACCCCTCTTTCTTGCGACTCAACCTCTCTTTCTTTAACAACGGCTCATCCCCAAATAAAAAAGGCATATGCTATACACCGTATAACCGTGTATAGCATATGCCTTTTCTACTGCCAGCATCCCACAAATCAAAAGCCCACTTCTGCAAATACCATGCGATCTTTGCCATTGATATCATATTGAACTTCTACTTTTGCCTGAGGGAAGGCGGCTTCTAAAAGCTTTGCAACAGCATCGCTCTGGCCTGCGCCTACTTCGAAGCCGATAATAGCTTTTTCCTTGACGACTTGAGGTAGTTCTTCACATAGCCTTTTATATAAAAGGAGTCCATCCTCTCCAGCGAACAGTGCTCTATGCGGCTCGTGCTCAGTTACAACGTCAGACATCGTCACAACATCCCTTTCTGGTATATAGGGAGGATTGGATAGTACAACATCAAAGCTCTTCCCTTGAGCAATAAAAGGCTGTAATAAATCTCCTTGTACAAAATCTATTGGCTCTGCCCCTAAATTCGCAGCATTCTGCTTTGCAACAGCTAAAGAAACTTCATAAAGATCACTAGCTATCACCTGCAAGGATGGACATTCTAACTTCATAGTCACAGCAATTGCACCACTTCCTGTCCCCACATCTATTAGCTTTAAGTCCGCACCTTCTCCAAACAGTCTATCTATCCGCGTAAGTGCGGATTGTACAAGCTCTTCCGTTTCTGGTCGAGGAATGAGCACTTCCTTATTCACCTTAAAAGCTCTGCCATAAAAGTCTTCTTGACCAATAATATATTGGACTGGTTGTCCTTCAGCATGTAAGGAGACTAACTTTTGGAAATCCTTAAATTGTTCTTCATCTATGTCTTCACGAAATTTTATAAGCAATTCAGATCTACTCACTTGTAAAGAATGCCTTAATAATAACTCCGCTGCATATTCTTCTCTATTATGCTCCTTTAAATAAGAAGAAGCCCATTTGAGGGCCTCGAATACCTTACACATCAGAAGCACTTTCCAAACGACTAGATTGTTCTTCAAAAATGAGGGCATCGATTATATCATCCATTTTCCCTTGAAGAATCTGGTCTAACTTTTGAATAGTTAATCCGATACGATGGTCAGTCACACGGTTTTGCGGGAAATTATACGTACGAATACGTTCAGAGCGATCCCCTGTTCCAACTGCAGATTTACGTTGTTGATCATATTCTGCTTGTGCTTCTTGCTGGAATTTATCATAAACACGCGCACGTAATACTTTCATTGCTTTTTCTTTATTTTTTATCTGTGATTTTTCATCCTGACAGGAAACGACTGTACCTGTTGGAAGATGCGTTAAACGGACAGCAGACATCGTTGTATTAACACTTTGCCCTCCAGGACCACTAGAAGCAAATGTATCTACGCGTATATCTTTTTCATGGATTTCAATCTCTACTTCTTCTGCTTCAGGCAAACAAGCAACTGTTGCAGTAGACGTATGGATACGTCCGCCAGATTCCGTTTCCGGCACACGTTGTACACGGTGGGCCCCATTTTCAAACTTTAATTTGCTGTATGCCCCTTTTCCGTTAATCATAAAGATGATTTCTTTGTAGCCGCCAACACCCGTTGAGCTCGCATCAATGACTTCCATCTTCCATCCTTGCGCCTCCGCAAAACGGCTGTACATACGGAAAAGATCTCCTGCAAATAAAGCAGCTTCATCCCCTCCAGCAGCACCTCTTATTTCCATAATAACGTTTTTATCGTCATTAGGATCTTTAGGAATTAATAATATTTTTAAACGTGCTTCTAGCTCTTCAATACGTGCAGCCGTTTCATCCAATTCCTCTTTTACCATTTCACGCATTTCAGGGTCTAGCTTTTCTTCCAGCATTGCTTTAGCTTCTAAATGCTGTTCTTTTACTTCTTTATATTCACGATAAACTTCTACTGTTTCTTGAATATCCGATTGTTCTTTCGAATAGTCACGCAGTTTTTTTGTATCATTCACAATTTCAGGATCACTTAATAATTCATTAAGCTTGTCATAACGATCCTCTACAGCTTGAAGACGATCAAACACACTATTCACCTCGTTTTTATCCATAACGTACTCATTATATTATAGGCTATTTTCCTCGTCAAAACCAATTCTTATGAAAAATAGCGTATTAGTTAAATAAACAGAAGAATGTAAAGCCAATTTTTTTATTATCTATTATAATAGATATAACACTAAAAAGAGAGGAAATGAACTATGTCCCTAACAAACCATTCCATTTATGAATATGTGATGGACAAGGCACCCTCTATTACGAAAACTTGGTTTGCTATTAAAGATGGAGAACCAGGCTCTATTTATTCAAAAAACTCCTCCCCTGCTGTTGAAAAATTGCTAAAAAAACAGCATGCTTTTACCATTCAGACTGTCATCAGTGCATTTCTAGAGGATGAAAGCATCTTTGCTAATAACCTAGAAGTATGGGCAAATGAGGTTGCTAAAAGCAGGGTAGAACTAGCAACGCCAGTTCATGAAGTATTAGAGGCATTAAGCATCACCAGAAAAGCAATATGGAATACAATTGAACAGTTTATCCTGGAGCATAAAGAGGTTTCAACAGCCTTAGTTTTACAATGGAGCTCTAAATATCAATCTACTTTTGATCAATTGACAAATCAATTTACCAGTATGTATCATGCTTTTACAAAAGAAAAAATCCACTCGCAGGAGGAGCTTATCCAACAATTAAGTGTTCCTGTTATCCCAATTACTGAATCGATTGGTGTTCTTCCCCTAATCGGTGACATTGATAGCCTACGGGCAAAACTAATATTAGAAACCGTTCCTGTACGCTGCAAAGAGGAAGGCATTGAGCATTTGTTCATTGATTTATCAGGTATTTCTTCCATTGATACAATGGTTTTGCATGAGTTAATGAAACTAACAAAAATACTTTCTTTTATTGGTATCGAGTCTACTATTTCTGGACTCAGTCCTGATACTGCTCAAATGATTGCTGCCTTGGGAATTAAATTAGGAAAGGTTTCCACATTTAGTACGCTCAAACAAGCGCTATCTTTACAGGGAAAATCTTTAGAAGTCGCAGCCTCCAGCATAAATGCACTGCCTTTTCGCAAAGCATAAACCATAAAAAACTCCGCTAAATTGTTTACACCACTCAGGAAATTGATTTCCTGCGTAACAATAAATGATTTAGCAGAGTTTTTACTCTTTTTCTATTGAACTAGTAAATTCGAAATTAGAATCCTTTATTCAGAATCTCTTCTCCTACAAATTCATCACGTATCTCGCCAACAATTTCTTCTAGAATATCCTCCATTGTAACAAGACCTACAATTACGCCTCTTTCATTTTTCACTAGAGCCATATGCACTCTCTCTTGCTGCATTTTAAGAAGAACATTTTTAATAGGCGACGTTTGAAGAAAAATAGGCATCTCATGAATAAATTCTTCCATTTTTGTTTCTCTTCCCGCTACCACATTTGTTAGCATCTCTTTTGTATTTACATACCCTACTAGCTTTGTACCATTCTTTGTAACAGGATAACGAGTGTATTCTTGTTTATCCAAGACTGTCAGCATCTCTTCCAGTGACATTTCTATTTCTACATTTACAATTTGTTCTCTCGGAATCATAATTTCTTTGAGAATTCGATTATCGAAAGCAAAAATATTCTTTAAATAAGCTAATTCTGTTTGATTGATTTCGCCACTCTCGTAACTTTGAGTCACAATCAACTTTAATTCCTCTTCCGAATGGGCTATTTCATGTCCAGTTGGTTTGATACCAAACCAACCGAGGATCGCTCTTGATGATCCATTTAAAGCATGGATAATCGGCTTTGTAATCCGCCCAAACCAATATAAACCAGGAGCAAGCATCAACGTCATTTTTTCAGCATATTGAATAGCCAATGTCTTTGGAGCTAATTCTCCGACTACAACATGTAAAAAAGAAACAACAGATAAAGCAATTGCATAGGAGAGTACTGTTGATAAAGCATTAGGCACATCAAACCTCTCAAATAAAGGATGAAGAATTTTTTCTACTGTCGGTTCTCCTAATGCTCCTAAAACCAATGCCGTAATGGTAATTCCAAGCTGACAGGCAGATAAATAATAATCCAGGTCATGCGCTACTTTCTTTGCAGTAATTGCCTTTTTATTCCCCTCGGCAATAAGCTGATCCAATCGTGACGTTCTTACTTTTAAAATAGCAAATTCCGCCCCAACGAAAAACGCCGTTAACATAATAAATACTGCTACTAAAAACAAATTCAATAGTATTATACTGTCCAATTATTTCCCTCTTTTAAAGGGATTCACCTCCATGAGTTATCGATAAAGCAGTTTTGACATCTAGATTGTTTTAAAAGCGTTTTGTATAAGGCTAACCTCTTTGATTTGATAATTATCCATATCGGTCACTGTCCATAACCGGTCCCCTTGTTCTACTTGATCCCCAATTTTCGCTGTATCTAATAGCTGATATTGAATCCAACCGGCAATAGTATCAAGTTCTTCCCTTTCTTCAAATGGAATACCAAAACGTTCTTCTAGTTCATCTAGCAATACACGGCCATTAATGAAATATTTATCTTTCCCTGACTCCCGGATGTCCGCCACTTCATCTGCATCAAACTCATCACGGATTTCTCCAACAAGTTCCTCTAATATATCTTCCATTGCCAATATACCAGAGGTACCACCATACTCATCAATAACCAATAACATATGCACTCGCTCCTGCTGCATTTTTAACAGAGCATCCTGCAATCTTGTTACTTCTAACACAACAGGAAGGTCGCGAACGAATTCGTCTAATTGACGATTTCTTCCCCAAGCCATCTGTGTCAGCATTTTCTTTACATTCACCACACCAATAATATGATCTTTATCTCCATCCTCTGTTACAGGATAACGCGTATAATTATGCTCATCCAAGACTTTTACAATCTCTTCATAGGACATATCTTTATTTAGTGTTACCAACTCTGTTCTAGGAACCATAATATCCTTCGCTACTCTTTCATCAAAGGAGAATACATTTTCCATATACTCAAGCTCTGTTTGGTCAATTTCTCCACCTTGATAACTCTGTGTCATTACTATTTTCAATTCTTCTTCTGAATAAGCCTGTTCGTGCTTAGCAGGTTTAATCCCCATTAAACGAAGTACTACTTGTGCCGAACCATTCAATGCCCATATAAAAGGTTTCATTACCTTACCAAACCAATATAATGGCGGTGCCAGCAACAAGGTTAATTTCTCAGCGAATTGAATAGCAAGTGTTTTCGGAGCCATTTCTCCTACCACCACATGCAAGAAAGTTACCAATGCAAAAGCAATAGCATAGGAAGCAACTGAAGCAACAGAGGGAGAAGCATTCAGTAAATTAAAGATTGGATACAATAGTTGCTCAATTGCCGGTTTTCCTAAAGCACCAAGACCAAGCGCTGTTACGGTAATACCTAATTGACAGGCAGAAAGATAGTAATCTAACTCACTTGCTACTTTCTTCGCCATAATGGCCTTCTTATTTCCTTCTGCTATTAACTGATCAACTCTTGTCATACGAATTTTAACAACAGCAAATTCAGCACCAACAAAGAAAGCTGTTAGCGCTAATAATAGCACCAGTAAAAATAAATTGATTATCATTATTATGTCCAATTATTTCCCTCGTTTCGAGGGATTCACCTCCAGGAATGGTTACATTAAAGACAGTAATTTCATTACGTCTAATAATTTTGTTTCAAGTGTACGATACACTTTCTTTTTCTCTTCCTGCGGCGCATCTTTCAATCGTTCTTCCAAAGAGGCCAGTTTTTTATGCAAACAGGCAATTTCTTCCTGTACCTCATCCATTATTGGTTCAATTTCTTGGTCTTCCATTGAATGAATAACATTTCGTATTTCTCCAATCGACATACGTTGTTTTTTCAAAAGTTTTATTCGTTCCAATGTATAGAGAACATCTTCGGAATACAGGCGATAATTGGAATCAGATCGCGTCACCGGAAGCAATTTATTACTTGTATAATAATCAATCGTTCTTGTAGATAATCCGCTTAATTTCGCCACTTGGCCAATACGCAATAACGCCTTCCCAATGAAAAAACCCCTTTCTGTTTATAAGTTAATTATATAGTAACATGAAAAAAAAAATCCGTACAGTATTACGTTATGGTTTATCATTCACGTTGTTACTGAATTTAACTAAGTATAGCGAATGACTTCCATGAGTTTTATCAATTCTACGGTTTTGTACGGCTTTTCGAGCTTTTTTATAAACAATAAAAAAAGCTCCCGTTAAGAAGGACCAACCATTCCTAACAAGAGCTTTTTCTTATAAAGCCGTTGAGGTATTATCTTTATTTGCTTTCTCTGTACTTCTAGGTACTTCATGATGATGGCGGCATCTTGGTTCATAAGATTCAGAAGCACCTACTAAAATTACAGGATCTTCGTAGTTAGCTGGGGCACCATTAATCAACCTTTGTGTTCTGCTTGCTGGAGAACCGCAAACGGCACAAACTGCCTGAAGCTTCGTCACTAATTCTGCGATCGCCATTAATTCTGGCATTTTTCCAAATGGCTCGCCTCTAAAGTCCTGATCTAAACCGGCACAAATCACTCGATGGCCACTATTTGCCAAATGTTGTATAACTCCAATAATTTCATCATCAAAAAACTGCACTTCATCTATTGCAACTATCTCTATATCGGAAGTAACATATTCAAAAATGTCGGCTGATTTACTAATAGGAATCGCATTAGTTGCAGTTCCATTATGGGAAACGACAGATTTCTCACTATAGCGATTATCGATACTTGGTTTAAACACTATAAACTTCTGCTTAGCAAATTGCGCTCTTCTTACACGACGGATGAGTTCTTCTGATTTTCCTGAAAACATACTTCCGCAAATAACTTCTACCCATCCATGATGTTTCATTACATACATGAAACCGCTCCTTCCTAGATAAAACAACTTGTCTCTTCCATTACTCTATTTATATTTTTCTAATTAATAGTCAAGATATGAAAATCACTATCCATATTCTCTCTTACATACTTTAACAGCTATCCATGCTAATGGAAATAATAGATTCACTTCAAATATCATTTTTCCCTAGCATCTCGAGTGAAAAATAGAAGAAAAAATAACATAAGATACTTAAGAATAAAAGTTATATCATGACTTTCATTCTTAAAAATCCTACTATCAGTCCAAATAAAAAACAGGCAAGGAGAAGTAACTTCTTGCCTGTTCTTGATATTCCATATTACTTAAGACCGTATTTTTTGTTGAAGCGATCAACACGTCCGCCAGCTTCAGCAAATTTTTGACGTCCAGTATAGAACGGATGGCACTCAGAACAAGTTTCAACTTTGATTTCTTTTTTAACAGAACCAGTTTTGAACTCGTTACCACAAGCACATTTCACCGTAATTTCGTTATAAGTTGGATGAATTCCTGTTTTCATTCCTTTTCATCTCCTTCCGCCCTGCAACTTTCGAAACAGAGTTCTAAAACAGTGCTTAGACACTGTAATTGTAAAACACATTGATTATATTATAACAAGTACATTCTTGTTTTGCAACACTATTAACCATGCATTAATTACCAAATATTGAAAAATACTGAAAGCTTTCCATCATAGAAATAAACTATTTAAAATCACTTCTATATATTTAGGAACGTTTAGCAGTTCCTGCTTTCATTTGTTCACCAAGGATCGCAAAGAAATCCTCATTGCTTTTCGTTTGTCTTAATTTTCTTAAGAACTTTTCAGCAAAGTCTGGTGAATCAGACATTGACTTACGAATAGCCCATAGCTTGTCTAAATGTTCTTTAGGAATCAATAGTTCTTCTTTCCGTGTTCCAGAGCGTCTAATATCAATAGCAGGGAATATTCTTCTTTCTGCTAATGCACGATCTAAATGAAGCTCCATATTACCTGTTCCTTTAAATTCTTCATAAATAACATCGTCCATACGTGAACCAGTATCAACTAATGCTGTAGCCAATATCGTTAAAGAACCGCCTTCTTCGATATTACGTGCAGCACCGAAGAATCGTTTTGGTCTATGGAATGCCCCTGGATCAATTCCTCCCGATAAAGTTCTTCCACTTGGAGGAATAACTAGGTTATATGCACGTGCTAATCTTGTGATACTATCCATCAAGATAATAACATCACGTTTATGTTCCACAAGACGCATTGCTCTTTCTAATACTAATTCAGCAACTTTAATATGATTTTCGGGAACTTCATCAAATGTTGAGCTAACAACGTCTCCACTTACAGATCTTTCAATATCTGTTACTTCTTCAGGTCTTTCATCAATGAGTAAAACAATCAGCTCTGCCTCTGGATGATTTGTTGTAATACTATTTGCTATTTCCTTAATCAGCATTGTCTTACCTGCTTTAGGAGGAGCTACAATCAGACCACGTTGTCCAAAGCCAACAGGAGCTAACACATCCATTATTCTAGTAGATACATTTCTCTGTGTTGTTTCTAAATGTATTTGACGATTCGGGTATAGAGGTGTTAAGGCTGGAAAATGAACTCTTTCTTTCGCTGACTCTGGATCGTCTCCGTTAACAGCTTCTACTTGAAGTAAGCCAAAGTATCTTTCGTTTTCTTTAGGCGGGCGAACTTTCCCTGAAACTTTATCTCCATTTCTCAAATCAAATCTTCTAATTTGAGATGCTGAGATATAAATATCTTGTGAACTTGGAGAATAATTAATCGGTCTTAAGAAGCCAAATCCTTCTGACTGAATAATCTCTAGAACGCCTTCCATGAAGAAATAGCCTTCTTGCTCTGCTCTTGCTTTTAAGATGGAAAAAATCAGTTCCTTTTTTGTTAACTTACTGTAATAGGCAACTTTATATTCGCGAGCTAATTCATACAGCTCTTTTAATTTCATATTTTCTAAACTAGATATATTTAATCCCATTTTTACACCACTCTTTTATATTTTCAGTTATCCCTACCATTTATTTCGAAATGTGGGAAGGTTATTCTTCTATTTGAGGCGAAAGCTTTTTTGAAGAGAAATTTTGATGCGAGAAATAATTAAAGTGAAGGATGGAAAAGAAGAATCCTGCTTCTTCTCCAGCTATCGATAAATCGTATACTTTCATTTTCTTATAACTTTTTCATAAGAATGGCTGTCTTTCAATAAAGCGGAAGGAGCCGTGATTTGAATATAAATTTATCTTAAGAGGAGTTTTTATTTTATCCTTCATGTTTCTATTAGCTTCGACGAGAATCAATTAAAAGCAATCTCTATTTTACCTCCATCTACGAAAAATGTGCAACAAGAATTTTTTTACCAACACTTGTTCACTCCATAATGGAAGCAGAATATGGATGAAGTTTCGTTTTTCATCCTTCTTTTTTAGGGTCTTTCGAAAAGGAAGGTATGGAGGAAGCTTAATGAATATTCCCGTATTGGAGGACATTTATTCTTTCATAAACAAATTTAAAAGGATGGTCCCTACATGCCTTTAGTAGCAAAAATCTGCTTTTAAAATACGTATAAATAATTTATCTAGACTTATTTTCTTTTTCCAAAAAGTTATTAATGAATTTAGAACAGAGGGAACTTCCTCCCCCTGCTATCCTATATTGGCTAATAAATAGAAAAAGGTTCAACACATGATTCGAATAACACGGCGCTGTACTAGTTCACAATTGATTAGCCATTATTTATTTGTTCATATTCCTCTTCGGTCATCTTTTCTCGCCATATTGTCGCCCCTAAACCAGTAAGTTTTTCTACTATATGGCTGTACCCTCTATCAATATGCTCAAGACCTGTAATTTCTGTCACTCCATCTGCCATTAGCCCTGCTATTACTAAGGAGGCACCAGCACGTAAGTCACTTGCTTTTACTTTGGCACCTTGCAAATGAACTGGACCATTAATAATGGCAGATCGTCCCTCTACTTTTATTGTGGCATTCATTCGACGCAGCTCATCAATATGTTTAAATCTAGCACCGTAAATTGTATCTGTAACCATACTTGTACCATTTGTCTTTGTTAAAAGGGATGTGAATGGCTGCTGAAGATCTGTTGGAAACCCAGGATATACAAGTGTTTTTATATCTACTGGTTTCAAAGAATTATTGGAGCTGATAAACACTTGTTCATCACTTGATTCTATCGAGACTCCCATCTCTCTTAATTTCGCAATTAAAGACTCTAAATGTTGGGGGATTACATTATCCACAAGCACACCATCTCCAACCGCTGCTCCAATAATAATATACGTACCTGCCTCGATACGATCCGGAATAATAGTATGACGGCAACCATGAAGATGATCTACCCCTTCAATCCGAATCACATCAGTCCCTGCACCTTTTATTTTCGCTCCCATATTGGTTAAAAGTGTTGCCACATCAATAATTTCCGGTTCTTTAGCTGCATTTTCAATGATGGTTTTCCCTTTTGCTCGTACTGCTGCAAGCATAATATTAATTGTTGCCCCTACGCTTACTACATCTAAGTAAATTCTTGCTCCCCTTAACTCATCTGCCCGAAGATAAATGGCTCCTTGTTCATTTGTAACCTGTGCACCAAGTGCTTCAAATCCTTTAATATGCTGATCTATCGGTCTTGGTCCTAGATGACAGCCACCAGGTAAGCCAATTACCGCCTTTTTAAATCGTCCTAGCATGGCTCCCATTAAATAATAAGAAGCACGCAATTTTTTTACCTTCCCATTCGGCATAGGCATAGAAATCATAGAAGAGGGATCAATTGTTATATCAGACTCTGATATAGATACCGTTCCACCTAACTCTTCCATAATCTCTTTTAATATCTGAACATCTGAAATGTCAGGCAGTCCCTCAATTGTAACGGGAGATTCAGCTAAAATGGTTGCTGGAATAAGTGCCACTGCACTATTTTTTGCACCACTCACTCTAACCGTTCCTTTTAAAGGTGATCCACCTGCAATCATAAGTTTTTCCATTTCTAGCTCCCTTCTAAGCCAATGCAAAAGTACGAATTCTGCTATAAGTTAATCAAGATGAGGCTTGGATGTAGAATCTTGTTTGAATTACTGTTACTTATTATACCAAATATTAAGACTCAATGGAAAAGTATATATGTATGAACTTTACGTTCTATTGTGTTAACAAAGTACAAACATTTTTAGTATTACCTATATAAGGAGTCCTGATACTTGGAACCAATTCATCGATAACTTTCTTTTACTATAATCTTCCACTTTCATATACGCTTTTTCCATAAACAAGTCATGATATCCCTTGGTAATTCACAAATCAACTGAAACCGCTCGCTATTGATGATTGCTAGTAACCTTTTGGAATATAAATAGGGAAGTTATTTTCGAAATATTTACCTACGCAATTATTTGAAGATATTACCTTTCCCCCCTTCCAAAAACAGCTTTTTTTGAAGAATGCCATAAAAAAAAGGATATCCTTTAAGGGTCTGCCCCTAAAAAGATATCCTCTCTTTCCTACAAATAAAATTATGCTTTATTAGAAGAACCAAATTCTTTGATTTTGCCGATTACAGTTGCTTTAATCGCATCACGAGCAGGTCCTAAGTATTTACGTGGATCGTATTCTTCTGGTTTAGCAGCTAATGTTTCGCGAACTGCTTTTGCAGAAGCAATTTGGTTTTCAGTGTTAACGTTGATTTTAGCTGTTCCTAAAGAAATAGCTTTTGTGATATCTTTAGTTGGGATACCAGTACCACCGTGTAATACTAATGGTAAACCAGTTAAGTTACCGATTTCTTCCATTTCTTTGAAACCTAAGTTAGGCTCACCTTTGTAAGGACCGTGAACAGATCCTAAAGCAGGAGCTAAAGTGTCAATGCCAGTACGTTTAACAAGTTCAACACATTCGTTAGCATCAGCATAAATTACACCTTCAGCTACAACGTCATCTTCTTGTCCACCAACAGTACCAAGTTCTGCTTCTACAGAAACACCTTTAGCATGTGCATATTCTACTACTTTAGAAGTAATTTCAACGTTCTCATCAAATGGATGGTGAGAAGCATCGATCATTACAGATGTAAAGCCAGCATCGATTGCTTCTTTACATTTTTCGAAACTTGAACCGTGATCTAAATGAATAGCAACAGGAACTGTGATGTTATAGTCTTCCATTAAACCTTCAACCATTTTTACAACAGTTTTGAAGCCACCCATATAGCGGCCTGCACCTTCAGAAACTCCAAGAATAACTGGAGATTTTTCTTCTTCTGCAGCTTGAAGAATTGCTTGAGTAAACTCAAGATTATTTAAGTTAAATTGACCAACAGCATAGCCTTCTGCTTTTGCTTTGTTTAACATGTCTTTCATTGAAACTAAAGGCATATTTCTTCCTCCTTATTTAATGATCGTTCTTTTTTACAAGAGAATCTTTATTAAATTTCCCAAAGGAAAGTTGAATATGTATATAATACCTCAAGTAAAACAAAACGAATCATTCCATTTAAAAACTCAATTGTAATCATACCAAAATAAATCAAGAAATGCTATCGTTCAAGCTTTTTTTTCTATTTTGTCACAAATTAGTAGACTTTTTGTCGAATGAAAGCACTTTAATTCTAAATCCACTTATAAACTATAGAATAGGTATTGAAAATATGGTCCATGATGGCTTAGTAAAAAATATCACAGATCTAGTTTTCGAAAACCAATAGCTTCAAAACAGAAACTACATTTTTCGGGTTAAGGGAAAACATATAGGAACTGGCTGGCTAATAAATATGTATAAAATATGGCGATTAATAATTAATGTACTTCTTAACAGCCTCTCTCAGATCATCAATATCAAACGGTTTAGCAAAATGCGTTAGGGCACCGAGGTCCTTCGCTTCTTGAATCATATCTAGTTCTCCATAAGCTGTCATGATAATCACACGAATATCCTGATTAAGCTTTTTCATTCGTTTTAATATTTCAATTCCATCCATTCCTGGAATTTTCATATCAAGCAGCACTAAATCAGGTGATTCTCTTGTCACAATTTCTAACGCCTGATTTCCATTTGCAGCTTGGAATGTCTTATATCCTTCCTTTTGAAAAACTTCATTCAAAAGGATTCTAATGCCGAATTGATCATCAACAATTAATATTTTCCCTTTCATAAGGAACCTTCCCTTCTAACTCAAGTTATATGTATGTATTCTCTCGTTTTTATCATACTTTATCTTTTTCTACTATTTACTCGACTTTTCCTGCTAATCCCCTTAAATTTTACCTTTTCCTTCAATTTAATTATAATTATCTACTATATGAAGCAAATTACTGTTTTAATTTAATAAAATGGAGGTTTTCCACTTGCTTAAAATGTTTTCCACTCAACTAAGTGGGTTATTTAAAAGATTGCATGAGAAAGAAGAGGAAGCAATCGAAGACAGCTCAAGACTATTAGCCCAAGCCATTGTCAGTGACGGAAAGGTTTATATCTATGCAACAAATGAAATGGCAGGAGTGATAGCAGAGGCTACAACTGGGATGGAGCCGATGCTAAATACAGAAAAATGGGCAAATGCATCGCTTGAATCTATTACCTCAAACGATCGGTTTATTCTTTTTGCTCGAACAAATGAAGAGGAAGAAATAAACACATTTGCTAAACAACTATACGATGCTCAAGTTCCCTTTATTTCCATCTGTTCTATTACCAATCCTGATATTGAATCACTGGTTGACTTTGCAGATGTTTCTATCGACTTAAGACTTTCTAAAGGCTTATTGCCTGACGATGAAGGAAAGCGATATGGCTATCCATCGTTAATTGCTGCTCTTTTTATTTATCATGGCATTAAATTTACCACTGATGAAATTTTGAAAGAATATGATTTATAAAAGAGAATTACTATTACACTAAACGTTAGAAAACATTACAAAAAGAGGCTTTTCCAAATAAATGGAATAGCCTCTTTTTTTAAGTTCGCCAAAATTTTATTTTTCTGCTAAGCGGATAGATGCACCGACAAACTCACGGAAAAGAGGTTGCGGGCGAGTTGGTCTCGAGATAAATTCTGGGTGGAATTGAGAAGCAACAAACCAAGGATGATCTTTTAATTCAACAATTTCCACTAAACGGCCATCTGGGCTAGTTCCTGAGAATACAAATCCTGCATTTTCCATCTCTTGACGATATTGATTATTGAACTCATAACGATGACGATGTCTCTCATAGATTACCTCGTCTTGATATGCTTCATACGCTCTTGTATCTTCTTTTAATTTACATGGATATAAACCTAAGCGAAGTGTTCCACCTAAATCTTCCACATCCTTCTGTTCTGGCAGAAGGTCAATAACTGGATGTGTTGTTGCTTCGTTAATTTCAGAAGAATGAGCATCATTCCACCCTAAAACATTACGAGCAAATTCGATAGATGCTACCTGCATACCTAAGCAAATCCCAAAGAAAGGAACCTTCTGTTCGCGTGCATATTGCGTTGCAAGAATTTTTCCTTCCACACCACGGTCTCCGAATCCACCTGGTACGAGAATTCCATCTGCATCTTGTAATATTTCTTGCACGTTTTCTTTCGTTACCTGCTCTGCATTAATCCAATCGATCTCAATGTCAGCATCATATGCATACCCAGCGTGCTTTAATGCTTCTACTACAGATATATAAGCATCTTGTAATTCAACATATTTACCAACAAGGGCAATTTTTGTTGTTTTAGAAAGATGACGAACGCGATCTACTAGTTCAATCCATTCTGTCATATCTGCTTCTTGGCATTTAAGCTTTAAATGGTCACATACGATTTGATCAAGATTTTGCTCTTGAAGAGCTAACGGAATAGTATAAAGTGTATCTGCATCACGACATTCAATAACAGATTTATTGTCTATATCACAGAATAAAGCAATTTTATCCTTCATATCTTCAGAAATAGGTTTTTCTGTTCTTACTACAATCACATTTGGCTGAATTCCTAAGCTGCGTAGCTCTTTTACACTATGTTGTGTTGGTTTAGTTTTCATTTCCCCTGCAGCTTTGATGTATGGTACCAATGTACAATGAATGTACATAACATTGTCACGACCAATATCACTTTTAATTTGACGAATAGCTTCTAAGAATGGTAAAGATTCAATGTCTCCAACCGTTCCGCCAATTTCTGTAATTACTACATCTGCATTTGTTTCACGACCAGCTCTAAATACACGTTCTTTGATTTCATTTGTAATGTGCGGAATTACTTGCACTGTTCCACCAAGATAATCTCCTCTACGTTCTTTTCTTAATACAGTAGAATAGATTTTTCCTGTTGTCACATTGTTATATTTCGTTAAATTGATATCAATAAAACGCTCATAGTGACCTAAGTCTAAGTCTGTTTCTGCGCCATCATCTGTTACAAACACTTCTCCATGCTGATATGGACTCATTGTACCAGGATCCACATTGATATACGGGTCAAACTTTTGAATCGTTACACTTACACCACGATTTTTCAGCAAGCGTCCTAGTGATGCTGCTGTAATACCTTTTCCGAGTGAAGATACTACTCCACCTGTTACAAAAATATATTTTGTCATTATATTATCCCCCTTGATTTAAGTTTGCTCCAATTCCTCTTTATTTAAGACGAATTAACTAATTTTTTTAGAGGGGTATGAAACGATTGCTATTTACTTTCTTTACTAAAAAATAAAAAGCGCTCCACTTACTTTCTAAAAGTAAGGGAGCGCTATATTTAGCGAATTTAAGTTCGTTCCTCTTTTTAAGGAGCCCAAAAAAGATTTTACTAGCAACGACTATAAATGTCAAGACTAGGAGATTATTTATCCTCATCCTCGTCATCAAATTCGTCGTCTTCTTCCTCTTCATCCTCATCTAGCTCATCGTCATCGATTTCATAATCTTCATCGAAATCATCATCTTCTTCCGACAAATCGTCATCTAATAGATCATCATCTTCTTCATCTAAATCCTCATCCTCATCTAGAAGCTCTTCGTCATCTAGATCAGCATCAAAGTCATCAAAATCGTCATCCTCATCAAGGCTATCAAAATCATCGAAGTCATCATCAACAGCTTTTTTCGCTTTCTTCTTCTTCGGTTTTGTAACTGTTACGACATCTTCTTCTGATTTATCTACAGGGTACCATAAACGAAGTCCCCAACGATTGTCTCCTAATGATAAGAAGCGACCATCAATATTAACATCTGTATATAATTGTGCTATTTTTTCATTAACCTCTTCTTCACTTAACCCAACTAATTTTGCTACTTGATCCATTAGTTCATTAAATGCATAAGGTGTTTTACCACCATTCATAATTTCATGTGCTACATCAATTAGCGACATTTCTTTTAGTTCTTCTTGAGTGTATTTATCAATACTCATTCTTTCGCACTTCCTTTCTTATCTACTCTTATCCCTTTCCTGAAAGCTCGAACCGAAATTCAGGTGGAAGTTTCACTTTTCGGGAGTTTATTATTTTTTTATGCTTTTGTTGACCATTCTGCAATAAATCCTCTAACCTATTTTAAAGCCTTTTGAAAAGAACTCTAACTAAAATAGTAAAAATACATATTCTCCATTATAAACAAATTTTAGGTGAATATGCTAGTTCTAGTTAAGGTTTATTTAACTTTTCTTCAAAATAAAAGTTTTCCTTCTCTTTTCCCGTTATTTTTGAGTGTTTATTCTTAGCTAGTTTAAAAAACAGAAGGGATAAAAGAAAGAAGCCAATGGAACCTAATTGGTGCTTATAAAGGAAAGAAAACACCACTATATATACAGGCATTCCCAGCCATATCCATAATTTCCGCACTGTTAATCCACCCCAACTAAATGTAGAATATTCTTACTTCTAGGATAACGATTCTATCAAGGGGCACGCAAGTCTAAACGCTATTTTTTCTTCTCTCTTCCATTATCTATTGTATTTTTGGTGAATAGCAATCTCTTACGGACATGACCAAGCAAGGTATGAAAAGAAGGGAATATCGGCAATACTATCCTTCTAAGGAGGGCATTATGAATGAAGACATTCCTGATTATCCTAAGCATTATTGCCATACTTATTTTCCTTCTTTACCTGGACTTTCAATTAGGAAAGAGAGCTCAGCAAAAAAAAATCAATCGAAAAAATCATCCTTTTAGATATAGTGACATTCACATTTACTCGGACGGTACAGAACTATTCCCAGCCCTTTTTCAAGCAATTGAAGAGGCTGCTGAACATGTCCATATTCTTTTCTATACTATTAAAACAGACAGTATTTCCAACGAGTTTCTCAATCTTTTAAAAACAAAAGCACATGAAGGAGTGGAAGTGCGACTTATTTTAGATTGGTTAGGAAGTTATAAAATAAGAAAAAAGGTTAGGGCAAAATTAAAAAAGGCCGGCGTTCAGTTTGCATTTTGTCAGCTTCCAATTTTCCCTTATCTTTTTTATTCCTTGCAGGTTAGAAACCACCGAAAAATTGCTATTATCGATGGTAAGGTTGGTTTTATGGGGGGCTTTAATATTGGCAAGGATTATATTCATGCTAATTATAAATTGAGCCCTTGGCGTGACTATCATCTTAAATTGATTGGTGAAGGGGTCGATGACTTACAACGAGAATTTTTAATGGATTGGTTAAAAGCTTCTAAGATAAATTTACTGCAAAATCGTGTATATTTTCCCCTGCAAAAAAAGGGAGAATCTAGACATCAAATAATTCCTACACAAGGGGTTTATTTAGAGGAAATAGTCTGTCATGTCATAAAAAACTGCAAAAGTTCTCTTCTAATTACCACTCCTTATTTTATACCTAGTAAACAAATAACAAAGGAGTTACTAAGAGCATTACATAGAAATATTTCCATTACCATCCTTATACCTGATAAGGCAGATCACTTGTTAGTCAAAGAGGCCTCCTTTCCATATTTACGTACATTGATTGCACATGGAGCAAGTGTTTATCAGTATATGAATGGTTTTTTTCATGGTAAATTAATTAACATTGATAATGAAATTATTATTATTGGTTCAGCCAACTTTGATAGACGGAGCATCTTTTTAAATCATGAGTTAAATTGTTGTATCTACGACCAAGGCTTTATAGAAAGAATGAACAAGATTACAACAGAAGATTTACAGCAGGCAAAGGAGTTATCGCTTGAAGGTTTAGATACTATCACAATCAGAAGTAAGCTAAAAGAATGGATAGCCCGCCTTTTCGCTCCATTTCTATAAATGGATTAGCGATTACGGAACTATCCTAGACGATTTGCATAGACATGCCCAGGACATAAGTATTCCAACAAACATAAACCCAAACAATTATACGAAGAAGTAATAAAACATCTTGTGACTGTTTGGGTCTTTATTAAAAAAAGAATTACTTGTAGGTATTTCCCGCAGACGGACTTTTCATGGTGCTACACCTAAGCTGCTTCGGATTTGCAACCAATATCCAATTAATCATCGTTGCTGTTTTTTATGACTGGTATTTTTATTTTGACAAAAAATGATTCCTCCTTATAGGTGTAATCAAGATAGCCATGATGCTTCTTCACGATATCAAGGATGATTCTTGTTCCATATCCACGTTCTTTCCCCTTCTTCGTCGACTTACCAAATTTCTTATATAAAGAGTCTAAGATGGAAACTGGAATAGGCAAGCAGTCATTTTTGCATGTCAGTAAGTAAAGCCCACTTCTTTTGGAGAGCCGAATAATAATATGGGGCTCTCGTCGATACTTTTGCTGCCATTCTCGACTTGCTTCTAAGCTATTAGACAATAAATTCCCTACTAAACCGACGATATCCTTTTCTTTCATCGGCAACGTTGATAAAGGGATATCAAAATCATATTTTAGCGTGATATTTTCCTGGACCGCCTGCTTATAAACTCTATGTAAGACAGAAGCTACAGATCCACTTTCCCCTTTTATAGATAGATTTGTTTCTTCATATCCTTCTACCAATTCGTCTAAATAAGATTTAGCATGGGAGGAACCCTCTTTTTCCAGCATAAAATGCACTGCTGAAATATGCTTTAGAAAATCATGTCTTTCGCTGCGCACTACTTGAAAAAGTTCATTATATTGGCTTATCTCCTTCTCATAGGACTCTTTTGCCTGTTGCAGTGAAAAAATTTTTGCTCCAATCATAAACCGCACTATTTCGATTAGTACGAACAACAGAAGGAATAATATATTCCAGTATGTGAATGCAACTTGAATATGCAAAAGCAAAACCAATGATTGTACAAGCCAAAAGAGAACTTCTATTCTGGAATTAATAACAGCTTTATCTGCATGTAAATATTTCGAAAGAACAAAGCATATCCCCACAAAGAATGCAAAGATCCAATATGCTTGCACCGAAAAACTTACGTGGTCGATTACTCTTTTGCTATGTATGGTGCTATAAACAGCAATAAGCAGCCAATAAAAATGGTTATTATTAATCATATATACCTCTTTAAAAGTAATTTTCCTGAAGAAAATCTACTTTTTCCTTTGTAATCATTGCCTTTTCCTCTAATCCTTCGAATGCTACAGCATAAGAGTTCTTTGCATAAAGAGAAAAATTTTTAACATAATGAATGTTTATAATAAAAGATCGATGGGAGCGTATAAAATCTCTTTCTCTCAGCTCTCCCTCTAATTCATTTAGCGTTTGATATGTTTTGATCGCTTCGGCTTTAGTATAAATGGTTGTTGACCTTCCGGATCGTTCAATAAAAACAATATCCTTCTTTTGGATAATGTGAATTTCACTCTTTTGTTTAATATAAAGTCTTCCTGCAATCTCTGTAGACTTTGTCTTTTCTAACGCTCGCTGTACCGATTGAGTAAGACGCTCCTTATTATAAGGCTTCATAATATAGTCATGGACATTCAGTTCAAAGGCATGAACAGCATAGCCACTAGTACCTGTTACAAAAATGACCAAAATATTCAAAGCATGAGAATGAATAATGTCCGCTAATTCATATCCCGATAAACCTGGCATTTCAATATCCGCAATTAATAAATCAATGCTTTCTTTTTTTATTTCCGTATAAGCTTCTTCCGCCGATATCGTTGAGAAGATAATCTCAACATCAGGAATACCGGAAACAATGCCTATTAATTTATCTAGATCAATCATACGGTCATCTACTAAACCAACTCTCAACTCTTCTTTCTCCCTTCATCCCCACAAATACTGACAGAAATTACCCTTTTTATTTTACCATGATTTCTCTACGTTCGGATGGGTTTCACCGCATTTTCCATCCCCACAAGTATTCCTATATGCGACATCTTCCCTTTTCACGACATGATAAGCCATTTTCGTGACATAATGGCAGAAAAAAAGAGGCTCTCCAATTATGATAAATGTAACGAAACCAATACGAGGTGAAAGAGTATGATAACGATTCAAACGGTAACTAAAAAATTTCAAGATAAAAAAACTTCTGTAACAGCCCTTAAACACGTGTCATTTTCCATACAAAAAGGAGAAACCATTGCTTTACTTGGAGAGAATGGAGCAGGCAAGACAACGCTTCTACGTTCTATTGCCACCCTTATCCAACCAACAGAAGGAACTATAACGGTTGATCAATATGATACAAAGAAAAACCCCAATGAAATTAAACAAAAAATTGGTGTTCTATTCGGTGGAGAAACTGGTCTTTATGAGCGATTAACTGCAAGAGAGAATCTAGAGTACTTTGCCAATCTATATGGATTAGGAAAACATGAAACAAAGGTTAGAATCGATGAGCTTTCAAGAATGTTTGGGATGCGAGATTATTTAGATCGAAAAGTTGGCGGATTCTCTAAAGGAATGAGACAAAAAGTGGCGATTGCCCGAACGATTATTCATGACCCCGAAATTATTCTTTTTGATGAACCTACAACAGGCTTGGATATTACTGCTTCAAATGTATTCCGTCAGCTTGTTCATCAATTAAAAAGAGAAGGGAAAACCATTTTATTTTCCAGCCACATTATGGAGGAAGTTGCGATGCTATGTGATAGCGTTGCAATGATACATAAAGGAGAGCTTGTCTATCATGGAAAGCTTGACGATTTATACAAAGCGGAAGGCAGCAAGGACCTAAACTACATCTTTATGAGCAAATTAGTTAGAGGAGGAAACACATATGCTATTTAAATTATTTTTGAAAGAATTAAAGGATTCATTTCGTGATAGACGAACATTATTACTTACCGTTTTCTTACCGATTATTATGATGACAGGCTTAACCCTCTTTTATGAAAAGTTAGTATCTAGTGATGAAGGAGACACCTACCAATTAGCCATTCCAACAAATATAAATGAAGAGATGCAAGCAAATTTAGCTGTTTATACAAACATTGAATTAGTAGATGCTGATAATCCCGAAAAAATGGTAAAAGACGGAGATGCACAAGCTGCCATTCTGATAGAGAATGATTTTAGCGAAAAACTCAGCAAAGGAGAAAATACCAATATCGTTCTCATTGGAGATTCTTTTAGTGAAAAATCTTCTACATTACTTTCAATTGTTATGAATGCATTAAATGAATACGAAAAGACGGTGGTAACAGAACGGTTAAATGAAGCAGGTGTCGAAAGTACGGTTGTGCAGCCTTTCTCTATTGAACAGCAAGAAATTTCTGCAGAGGACCCAACCATTAATTTAGTCGCTATGCTTATTCCATTAATCCTATCATTAGCTTTAGGAATCGGCGCTTCTCCTGCCGCTGCAGATCTGTTTGCAGGAGAAAAAGAAAAGAAAACAATGGAGGCATTATTAATGACTCCCGTAAAGCGTTCAACTTTAGTTATTTCTAAATGGTTAACAATCACTACTATCGGGGTTTTAACTGGTTTGATCACTTTGCTGGTAGTTGTGCTTGAAATTGCCTTTTTTACGGAAAATTTAAAAAATGCTGTTCCTGTGCATAATAATTTTGCATTAATTATCGTTTTTGCTTTGGTTATGACGATTATTTACTCTATGTTAATTGCTTCCTTGCTTATGATTACTAGTATTATTGGTAAAACAATTAAAGAGGCTCAAAGTTATAGCACGCCGATACTGCTTCTGACTATTTTTCCAATGATGCTCTTATCAACTACTGGAATAAATGAATTAACTACTAACCATTTTATTATTCCTTTTGTTAATGTATTTAGCACTTTAAAGGAGTTAATATTCGGGGAAATAATCTATCAGCATTTGCTTCTTACCCTAGGATCTAATTTAGTCTTTATCATTATTTCATTTTTGATTGGCAGAATGCTATTTTTGAAGGATAAATGGGTTATTAATTAAGCAGCATGAATGTTCCTTTGATAAGATATACAAAGGAACTCCAGACTGTCGACAAACTCCTAATTCAGTAATTAGGGGTTTGTCTTAGTTTATAAATATACATTCCCTGTTTCTCTTCTACAGGCACTTCCTCCCCCTTCCGTTCCTAAAAAATCTATTTTCTATACTTTTAATTACGTTTTTGATGTCATCGAATCCAAAGTCTCACTGCCCTTATTTGACGATTCCAGTCACTTTTCTATTTTATTTCTTGAAAATTGGACAGCAGGAATTTTTTATACTTTGGAAACAGGCAGTGCAGGAAAGAAAATCTTGAATATCAGTTATTCACTCCACATAATTTTTGTTTTAAAGAATTAAAATTGTATAACCTTAAAGATTATTTATTGGACAAGTTGATCGTATTGCCAGTAGCCCAAATGTTTTTAGTTTCCAGTTAGAAATGTATCTTGATTAAATTTTGATAAAAGTATTCTAAAATAATCAACATCCCACATAGACACGCACAGGGGGAAAAGTCATAAGATTGAGGTGATGTATATGTTTTTAAAAAGATGTATAAACATTTCAGGCTGTATTATTGTTTTATTTATGTTATCTGCATGTCAATCATTAACAAAGTTTAAAGATAAAACAATGGAAGAAACAAAAAAAACAATGCATTTTACTGAGGGTAACGAAAACGAAACAGCTGAAACAATGGAGAGGTTGATTGATAAGGGAAAACTCGATCAAGTGGTCTACAACGAAAAACTTTATCAGCTGAAAGAAAAAGTTGATGAAGACAAAAAAGGAAAAGTCATAGGGGCAATAGGCAAAACTTTCTTTGTAGATAGCGATGGAAAGAGATGGTCAGAAGAAGAACTGAAAGAACCGTATCTCTCTCTAGACCCTGATGAAATCAAAGAGAAAAAACCTTTACGCTATGGGAAGGTTTACAGTGCAAACGAGGATTCCAATGCCGAAGATGAAATCATTGTAGAGTTTAATCGTGAGTATTATCGGGCAGTTTTGATTAAGAATGAAAAGGAATAAGGGAGGGTGTGACATGAGTACAGCCTTATTAGAAACCAAAAGTCTTACAAAAAAGTTTGGCAAAGAAACAGCTGTTTCAGATGTTTCACTAACTGTTCAGAAAAACAGTATTTATGGTCTACTTGGACCAAATGGAGCTGGGAAATCAACAACACTAAAAATTTTGACAGGAATTTTACGGAAGACTTCTGGTGAGGTTTTCTTCGACGGACATAAATGGAAACGTTCTGATTTGCAAAATATTGGATCTTTAATAGAAGCTCCGCCCCTTTACGATAATTTAACAGCATTTGAAAATGTAAAAGTACATGCCACGTTGCTGGGCCTATCTGAGGAGCGGATACACAGTGTGCTAAAAACTGTAGATATGCAGCATGCTGGTAAGAAAAGAGCAGGCCAGTTTTCTATGGGGATGAGGCAGCGACTGGGAATCGCTATTGCTTTATTAAATCATCCTAAATTATTAATTCTTGATGAACCTACGAACGGGCTTGATCCAATCGGTATTCAGGAGCTCAGAGACCTTATCCGCTCTTTTCCTCAAGAAGGAATAACCGTTATTTTATCTAGTCATATCCTTTCAGAAGTCGAACAAATAGCAGATCATATTGGGATTATCATCGGCGGTCACCTTGGATACCAGGGCGAAATAAATAAAATTGATGATTTAGAGCATTTGTTTATGGAAGTTGTAAAGGCAAGCCGTGAAAAAGAGGGTGTAAAAAAATGATAAATTATATGAAGGCCGAAAACCTGAAGTTTAAGCGGACTTTTTCTAGAAAAATGATAATCTTTGTACCGCTCCTTAATATAGGTTTTTCTTTTTTAATGAACAATCAATTTTTTGTTTCCGGTACTTTTAACTGGTGGTCTATTATTTTTATGCCGGTGATGATTGCTTTACTTTGTTCATTATCTCATCAAAAAGAAAAAAAAGCCTCTAATTATACTGGCACATATTCATTGCCTATTGATTTGGGGAGATTATGGTATTCTAAGATTGTCATTATTATGATTTATTCGTTATTATCTCAAATTGTATTTTTAGTGTTTATGTTACTCATGGGATTCGTTATAGCTGATTTTACCATTGTTACGCTTTCTACAGTTGCCGCAAGTTTATTGCTTTGGGTAACAAGCCTTTGGCAGGTTCCACTTTGTTTATTTGTGGCCAAAAAGTGGGGTCTTACGATAGCGGTAATGTTGAATCTCATAGGAACATTTATTCTGGGTATAATGCCGGCATCTCGCTCTTTTTGGTGGTTTATTCCTTGGAGCTGGCCAATTCGAATGATGTGTCCAACAATAGGTATTCACCCTAACGGTCTGTTGCTTGAAAAAAATAATCCTTTGTTGAGTTGGATGGTCGTCCCTCCTGCTATATTGATTTCTGTACTATTATTTTTGATAATGGCGTTTTTGACCAGCCGTTCGTTTGCTTCTTCCATTGATTATAGAATAAAAAAGCAAGGGGCGATGTAAAGTGAGACTGCTTTTGAGGTGTTTACAAGCTGATTTTCAAAAAAACAGGCACACCTCCTTTATGTGGCTGCATTTCATTATCCCTATAGTTTGTTCAGTTGTATTAATCCTGTATTATTATGGAAGAGACCAAAGCCAATTTCACTTGTATAAATCTTTTATGGAAGCTATTGCTATTGCATTGCCGTTGCTCATAGGGGTCTTATGCGGCATGACCGCATCTTTAGAAGAACAGGCTGGAAAATTTCAAGTGTTGCTGGGAGGCACATCTCCAAAAATTATTGCTTATGCCAGTAAAATGTTAATGCTTCTTCTCATGGAACTTTGCTCAATTGGCATAGCGCTTTTCCTTTATATAATGGGATTAACATTTATTTTAAATGTGCCGGATTTGTCTTATGATATTTTTATAACAGGTGCTGCCTGGCTGGTTGTAGGTAGTGTCATTCTATATGTTATTTATTTTTTTATCAGCTGTATGTTTGGAATGGGTGCTTCTGTCCTGATAGGCGGAGCAGGCCTGCTTATGACAGCTCTCATGAATACTGGATTAGGAGATGCGATATGGAAATATAATCCTTGGGCTTGGAGTATTAGACTATCAGGTTTAAATGGGGTTCTCCATTTTATAGAAAAAGATAATTATTCTTTATTAATGCATGAAATAAATTCAGGAGTATTCATTGTGATTTTTGGTACAATCTGTATAATCATTGCCGGTCTAATATGGTTTAACAGATGGGAAGGCAGAAAAACATTTGAATAGCATGAGGAGGACGGGAAATGGCAAAAATCCTTGCTGTCGATGATGAAAAAGATATTCTTGCACTGATACAAAACATTTTGCGCCGTGACCAGCATAAAGTCGACACTTTAGATCGTGTTAAAGGCCAGCCGCCTGATTTATTTCAAGGATATGATTTAATTTTGCTTGATGTTATGATGCCGGACATTGACGGTTTTGAGCTATGTAAACAGATACGCCCTTTGGTGGATTGTCCCATATTATTCCTCACAGCTAAAACCGAAGAGGAAGCGATAATCAATGGCCTCATTACTGGCGGAGATGATTATATTACAAAGCCCTTCGGCGTTAGGGAGCTTAGTGCTAGAGTTAATGCTCACTTAAGAAGGGAACGGAGAGACAAACATCAATCGAAAAGAGTCATCTCTGGTTTTTTATTTCATTTTGATAGTAAAGAAGTATTTATCAATAACCAAAAACTTAACTTAACAAAAAATGAATATAAAATATTTGAATTTTTAGCTCAACATAAAGGGAGAACTTTTTCAAGAGAACAAATTTACGAAGAGATATATGGATTAGAGGGGAATGCCTTGTATTCAACAATTACGGAGTTTATCAGAACGATTCGCAGAAAATGTAACGAGCATAATGCAGACCCTATCAAAACGGTATGGGGCTTTGGGTACAAATGGGAATAAATCATAAAGGCCAAAAAACACTTCTTAGAGAACTGATAAAGTATATAGCTGCGTTATGTATTAGTTTGATTGTACTTGCTTTACTCTATTTATTTATGAATACCATCGCTATGAATATGGGCTTCTCACATCCAGCAAATTATAATGAACGAGAAGCAGAGAAACTTATGCCGAAGCTGGAACATGTAGATAAAATAACTGCTGATATGATTCCCGATACGATGTCATTTGCCCTCCTTGATAAAGAAACAAAACAAAAAACAGCTGGAACTATTAAAGTAAAAGATCTGAAACTGGTAAAAAAGAAGATTGAAAAAAAACCGTATGTTAATTATAAACAAAAAGGATATTTGGTTATAGAAAGAAAAAATGAGTATTGTATTTTGCAATATTCATTACGGGCAGATTTTAGCTCACCTTTATTAAGAAAATACCTTCCTAATTATGAATTAACGAGTATCAGTATTTTGATAGTCTTGCTCATTATAGACATTTCTATTATAACAACGTACTTTGCTAATAGATTAAGAATACATTTTGAAACACTGAATGTAATTACTCGATATATAAAAGAGCAAAATTTGCAGTTTACCCCCGAATTTACACATATTAAGGAATTTGACGATGTAATTGACTCCTTAATTGAAATGAGAGATGCTCTTCGGTCATCACTCGAGGCTCAGTGGCGGTTAGAAAAAAATAAGAAAGAGCAAATTGGTGCTTTGGCACATGATATCAAAATCCCGATTACCATTATTAAGGGAAATGCTGAATTACTCAGTTTGTCTATTCAAAACGAAGAACAAGCTGAGTATACAAAGTATATTCTTGGAGCAGGAAATCAAATTGAACAATATATTTCTCAGCTGATTTATCTTTCGAAAACAGAGGAGTCCTTAACTATTCATTTGGAGGAAGCCTTTATAGATAAGCTGACAGAAACTCTGCAGAAAGATATATCCGCCTATAAAGGGAATAAAAAAATAACTATTTCATTTAAAAAAGAAAATCTCAAGAAAGAGGCGGAAATAGACTGGCAGCTGTTACATAGGGCGTTATTGAATATTTTAACAAATGCGGTTGATTATACACCGGAAGATGGGACTGTCTCGGTGCATGCGGAATGCGATTCTGATACTCTTTACTTTTTTGTAAAAGACACAGGAAATGGATTTTCGGAAAGCGGGCTAAAAAAAGCAACAGAACTTTTTTACATGGATGACAAGGCCCGTCAGTCTAAAGGTCATTATGGAATGGGGTTGACCTTCGCAAAAAATGCTGTGAATCTCCATAATGGAGAACTGACTCTTGGAAACACGATAGAGGGTGGCGGAGAAGTGCGAGTGAAAATACCCTTATATAGAAATCATTAAACCCACGCCCTATCTGGACGTGGGTTATAATGCTTCGCGCTATATAAAGGCAAATGAAAATGCTGATGATGATCGAAGCTGACAGCAATGCTAATATAATATTCAGTTTCATCATCTCTTTATTTATTTCTTATATTATCTTACAAAGACTGAAGAGTATTATAGTAATAGAAAAAAGAAAAGGAGAAATCGGAAGCCCTGCAAATGTTGAAGAAACAACTTATTAAAAAGAGGAAAGCGTCTATTTCCGCTTTCCTCTTTTTGATTTATTACATTTTTTCTGGTGCAGATACGCCAATAAGCGCCAAGGCGTTTCTTAATGTGATTTGCGTTGCTTGGATTAATGCTAAACGTGCTTTTGTTCTTTCTAAGTTGTCTGCATCTAATACTTTTTCAGCATTATAGAAGCTATGGAAAGTAGATGCCAAGTCGTAAATATAATTCGTAATACGGTGTGGCATTCTCTTTAATGCCGCTTCTCCTACTGCTTGCGGGAATTCTCCTAATTTCTTTAATAGATCAAATTCCTTTTCCGCCGTAATTAGTGCAGCATTTAGCTCGTCCTTCGGCTCGATTCCTTGTTCTTTTCCTTGTCGAAGGATACTAGAGATACGAGCATGGGCATATTGTGCATAATATACTGGGTTTTCATTCGATTGGGATACAGCTAGATCTAAGTCAAAATCTAAATGCGTATCTGCACTTCTCATAGCAAAGAAATAACGAGTTGCATCTAGACCTACTTCTTCTACTAAGTCTCTCATTGTTACAGCTTTTCCTGTACGCTTACTCATCTTCATTTTTTCGCCATTTTTGTATAAGTGAACAAGCTGAATAATTTCCACTTCTAATGCTTCTTTGTTATATCCTAATGCTTGGATTGCAGCTTTCATACGAGGAATATAACCATGATGATCTGCACCCCAAATATTGATAAGCTTTTCAAAGCCTCTATCTAATTTATCCTTATGATAAGCGATGTCTGGCAATAAGTACGTATAAGATCCGTCATTTTTAATAAGCACACGGTCTTTATCATCTTCAAAATCAGTAGAACGTAACCATGTCGCTCCATCTTGTTCAAAAATATAGCCATTCTCCTTTAACTTGTTTAACGCTATATCAATCTTTCCGTTTTGATAAAGAGATGTTTCGGAGAACCACACATCAAATTTTACACGGAAATCTTCTAAATCCTGTTTCAGTTTAGCCATTTCATACTTCAGTCCGTATTCACGGAAAAAGTCAAAACGTTCCTGTTCTGAAACATGGACATACTTATCCCCATATTCTTCTGCTAACTTTTTCCCGATTCCGATAATGTCTTCCCCATGATAGCCATCTTGCGGCATTTCTTTTTCCATTCCTAACGCTTGGAAATAACGCGCTTCTACAGATAATGCCAAGTTATTAATTTGGTTACCAGCATCATTAATATAGTATTCTCTTGATACCTCATAGCCAGCTTTGTCTAAGATATTGCAAAGAGAATCTCCTACAGCTGCTCCACGCGCATGACCTAAGTGAAGGTCGCCAGTTGGGTTAGCTGAAACAAACTCTACTTGTACTTTTTCATTATTTCCAACTGTAGTTTGTCCATATTGCTCTCCCGCTTGAAGGATGGTTGGAATTAAATCCGTTAGATAGCTGTTATCCATATAAAAATTGATAAAACCTGGACCTGCTATTTCTACTTTTTTAATAGAAGCTTTCGTTTGATCGAAATTCTCAATAATAGCCTCCGCAATCATTCTTGGCGCTTTTTTGGCAACTCTCGCTAATTGCATCGCCATATTCGTTGAATAATCACCATGGGCTTTATCTTTTGGCAATTCCAAGATTACCTCTGGAATTTGTTCTTCTGCTGCTAATCCAGCTTTTATGACGCTTTGTTTAATTTCTTCCTTTAGCTTGTCCTTTATTTGATCTACAATATTCATTCTTACTCTGTCTCCTCCTTAAATGAAATAGTCATATGATAGGTTCCATTATTGCTGCCTTGCATCTTTAAATCATATAAAATATCTAATGAACCTGTGGTTGCTTGCTGTTCCACTTCTAGCGCAAGTCTCTTTGTATCGGTAACTAGCTGAAATACACCGTATGGACTTTCATAGCTGCCGATCTTTTGTTTATTAATAAGAAAAGGAAGGCGCATTTTGACCGCTCCACTTCGAAGGATTAGTCCTTCCTTTTCTGTAATTTTAATAATTGTTTTAATGGTTCCTTCTTCTATGATTTCTTCATATTTTATATATTTACTAGTATCTTTTTCTAAGTATTGACCAAACCCAATCCACTCAATACTTTCTTTATTTTTCCCATTATATATATGTGTTGTAACGTGTAATTTTACAGGCACCTGTTGCCCTGATGGTTGAGACAACGACAACACTTCCTTTTCATTTACTGTGTAACTTTATAAGTATAAATTTTTTAAAGGGGAAGTGCAAGATGGTTCGCAAAAGAACGAAGATATTCTCTCTTGACAGAACCCTGCATGTGTAAAAAAACCTACAGTATAATCTGTAGGTTTTCGCTTTAATAATTGCTTAGTTCCTTGATTGGTGTTTGGATAATCACAGGGTTTTTAGATGGATCTAGCCATTTTAAAATTTTCACAACATTTGCCTCTGTCGTTGCTGTACAGCCTAGTGTATAACTATTTGCAATATGGAAGAAGATTGCGCTTCCTTTATTAGGAATTCGCTTTGTATTATAGTCAATAACAAATCCATATTTATATGCCGGCACATTCATATTTTCAGCACTTTTCCATTGACCTTTTGTTTTCTTTTTCGACTGCCAAGTATTATATAGCTTGGATTTCGGATCATCTACCCATACATCATCTTTGGTTATTTTTCGATAAGGTAATTTTGTCCCAGGGTTTTTTTGTGTACCAAACGCTGTTCCGATCGTAAACTTACCAATGGGTGATTTTTTTCCGCCTTCATTCATATTTGAGGTAAAGCCGTATTTCCCAATATGTCCAGTTGTCGTTAAAACTGGAATCCATTCACCCTTTTTATTTTTTTCAAAGGTACGAATATCAGCAGAGGATGTATTATAGCCATTTGAAGTAACAAGGATCAATTGTTTATTTTTTCCTACTGTTTTTAGGCCTGCTGCTAAATTTTTTGGTGATGCGGGTTTTTTGGTTGTTAGGTATTTACTTGATGCCCAGCCTGTCTTACTGCCCACCGTTACCTTGCTCCAAGATCCCTTTGTTTGAGATACTTTTAAAGATTGATTTTTTTTGACTGTCGTAACTACTTTATAGTTAGTTCCTGCACCACTTCTTACATTTAACGTACTTGCTGTAACATACATCGTTTTTGTAGATGTCGTAGCTTTTGCTGCTGGCTTTTTTGTCGTTAAATATTTATTAGAGGCCCAGCCGGTTTTCTTTCCAACTGTCACTTTATCCCAAGAACCTTTTGTCTGGGTTACTGTTACAGCCTGATTTTTCTTAACGGTTGTCACTATTTTATAAGAAGTACCTGCCCCGCTTCTTATATTAAGAGTGCTTGCTGTCACATATTTCGTTTTTTTACTAGCAGCTTGAGCCGTATTTACCGAATGAAAGCCAGCAAATAAAACCATTACTCCTACTAATAGAACAAAAATCCTTTTTCCCATTTCCATCCTTCTCCCTATGTATAATCAAGCTTCTTTTTTTCATGGACAAGCATGCGCAAAATGCTCCATATGTAGTCTAGCAGAACACTATTTCAGTTTCTTAATATCTACATTACAAAGCTACAATATTTTCATTGCCATTCCAATCTCGAGGGGAATTTTCTTGCCAAACGGCACTTATCTAGTAAAAATTGATAGTAGCCTTTTTCTAAAGTTAATGGTTGAATTTTAAAGCGTCTACTAAATAGATTAACTTCTCACTTTCTATATTTTAACATATTTATCCATTTTTCCGATGGTAAGTAAAGTGCATCCAGTTACGGAGGAAAACCACTAACCAGTAATAATAAAGCCAAACAACCATATGAAATCTTTGGTACAATTGTTTGGCTTTATTTCTAGCTGGAACTATGTCCCCACTTATCAAAATTATATTATTTTACAAACCCTAAAATCATTTCACGAATTAATTTACTTGCTGTATTCGCTGTTTGTTCAGATGGATCGTAAATTGGCGCTACTTCAACTAAATCTGCTCCAACTACCTGAACATTCGAACGTGCTATTTCATGAATGGATGCTAATAATTCTTTTGAAGTAATCCCCCCTGCATCCACCGTACCTGTTCCAGGGGCATGCGCAGGATCTAATACATCAATATCGATAGTTACATATACAGGTCTGCCTGCAAGTGTTGGCAAGATTTCTTTTAATGGCTCTAGCACCTCAAACTTAGAAATATGCATCCCTACTTCTTTTGCCCACTGAAACTCTTCTTTCATTCCAGAACGAATCCCAAAAGAATAAACATTTTTTGGACCAATTAAATTGGCTGCTTTTTTGATCGGTGTGGAGTGAGATAATGGCTCTCCTTCGTATTCATCGCGAAGATCTGTATGGGCATCCATATGTATGATAGCTAAATCTGGATATTTTTTATACATTGCTTGGAACACGCCCCAAGATACTAAATGCTCTCCTCCCATTCCAAGCGGAAATTTATTATCATCTAATACTTTGTCCACAAATTCTTCAATCATATCTAAGCTGCGTTGCGGATTTCCAAATGGCAAAGGAATATCTCCTGCGTCAAAGTATTTTACTTCATCAAGCTCTCTATCCAAATAAGGACTGTACTCTTCTAACCCTACAGAAACCTCTCGAATTCTTGCTGGGCCAAAACGGGAGCCCGGACGGAAGCTAACGGTCCAGTCCATTGGCATACCATACAATACTACTTGGCTTTCTTCATAATTTGGAAAACTTTTAATAAATACATTTCCTGAATATGATTCATCAAAACGCATTGGTCATCTCTCCTTTTTATTCAAAGACAGTCCAATCATTCACTTGCTTTGTTGCTATCCCCTTCACAGAGATCTTGAACAAACTTTGGTAAGATGAAGGCTGCTTTGTGTAACTCTTTCGTATAATATTTTGTCTCTATCGAATGGAATCGACTTTCTGGAACATTTAATGGATCATACTGTTTAGATCCAATTGTAAATGCCCACATGCCACTTGGATACGTCGGAATATTGGCGATATATAATCTGGTGATCGGGAATATTTCCTTTACATCTCTTTGCACGGAACGAATGAGCTCTCCCTTAAACCAAGGATTATCACTTTGAGCAACAAAAAGTCCATCGTCCTTTAACGCTTTCGCTATTCCTGCATAAAAGCCTTTAGTAAACAGATTAACAGCTGGACCCACTGGTTCTGTTGAATCGACCATAATGACATCGTATTCGTGCTCGCTTTTGGCAATATGCATAAACCCATCGCCTACTTGTACATCTACTCGTGGATCATCCAGCTTACCTGCTATTTCTGGTAGAAATTTCTTACTATATTCAATTACTTTACCATCGATATCAACAAGCGTCGCTTTTTTGACACTAGGATGCTTTAAAACTTCTCGAATAACTCCGCCGTCCCCACCGCCAACAACTAGAACATACTCAGGGTTGGGATGTGTAAACAGTGGAATATGGGCTACCATTTCGTGGTAAACAAACTCATCTCTAACAGAAGTCATCACCATATCATCCAATAATAGCATATTTCCCCATTCTTCCGTTTCTACCATATCTAACTTTTGAAATGGTGTTTGTTCTGTATGTAATGTACGCTTGATTTTCATCGTGATTCCAAAATCGTCGGTCTGCTTCTCTGTAAACCAAATTCCCATTGACATATCCTCCATTCATTTGATTGGTATAAAGTTTCTTATATGCTAAAAGTTCCTTATTTCTTCATTTCTTGTGAGTACAATCTTCTTTTTATACTTCCCAATCAAACAAATAACAAACACGAAAAAAGTATAGTGGATATTCGTTAAAATGCAAAGATTTTTTTTATATTCCATGATAAAAATGTTTAAAACGCCAATGTTTACCACATACTAGTTTTATCTATTTACCTTTCATTTAATGTGATAAAAGAACAAAGAAGTTTCTATTTAGGAGGTGTCATGTTTTGGAGGTCATTGTAAATAAACTTAAAAACTCTGGCAAGTATTTACGTCTATTGATTATATTAGGGCTTCTTTTCATGATAACCGCCAGCATCATTTTTATCGGTATATATGTATATGCTCGTACACTAGGCCCTCCACCACTTGCTGTTTCTCAGTCAACAATCTACTATTCAGATGATGGCAGCATTATTGGCGAAAGCAGCAATGGACAGAAAAGGTATTGGGTGTCCATTGATGATATTAGTCCCTATTTAGTAGACGCTACTGTTTCTATTGAAGATAAAAATTTTTATTCCCATCACGGCTTTGACTATAAACGAATTGGCGGTGCTATTTTAGCCGACATAAAAGCAATGGCAAAAGTTCAAGGGGCGAGCACAATAACCCAGCAATATGCCCGAAACTTATTTTTAGAGCATGAAAAGACGTGGAAGCGAAAAATTGCAGAGGCCTTTTACACCCTTCGATTAGAAATATTCTATACAAAGGATGAAATACTAGAAGGCTACATCAACACTATTTATTATGGTCATGGAGCATATGGAGCAGAGGCGGCAAGCCAATATTACTTTGGAAAAAAGGCCTCCGAACTAACTTTAGGAGAAGCAACCATGCTTGCTGGTATTCCGAAGGGACCTAGTATTTATTCTCCTTTTTCATCGATGGAGAATGCGAAGAAAAGACAGGGCATCATCCTAAATTCCTTAATTGAAAATGGATATATAACAGAGGAAGATAAAAAGTTAGCAGCAAAGGAAAAACTATCGTTAGTAGGAAAATTTCCAAATGCTAGTGTGGAAACAGCACCTTATTTTCAAGATACTGTAAAAAACATTCTGAAAAACCAGCTTCATTTAGATGATAAAACGATTCAATTAGGTGGATTAAGAGTGTATACAACCTTAAACACAGAGCAGCAAAAAATAGCAGAGGAAACGATTAATCAGACGATAAATAAGTCTAGTAATATACAGATTGGCTTTGTTGCTATGGATCCAACTACAGGCAATGTTAAGGCAATGGTAGGCGGAAAAGATTATGAGGAAAGCCCATTCAACAGAGCAATTCAAGCAACTCGGCAACCTGGTTCAACGATTAAGCCTTTATTGTATTATGCAGCACTTGAACATGGATTTACACCTGCTACGATGATGAGCAGCGAACAAACAACCTTTCGCTTTGATGATGGGAGAGATCCATATACCCCGCATAATTTTAACAATCAATATGCCGATGGAAATATTACCATGGCACAGGCACTAGCTGTCTCTGATAATGTTTATGCTGTTAAAACCCATCTTTTTTTAGGGCAAGATACATTAGTGAAAACAGGAAAGAAATTCGGCATTACAACCGATTTACAAGAGGTTCCATCTCTCGCTCTTGGAACTTCCAATGTTCGTGTGATTGATATGGCAAATGCCTATAGTATATTTGCCAACGGAGGAAATAGGGTATCTCCTGTTTTCATTACAAAAATTGAGACAAATGATGGGCAATTACTCTATGAACATAAGCCAAAACCAGAAAAGATTTTAGATACGGATTTAACGTTGGTGATGAATCAAATGATGACAGGCATGTTTGACCCTACTCTCAATGGCTATGCCTCGGTAACGGGAAGTACTATTAAAGACGACATCACAAGAATTTATGCAGGAAAATCTGGCTCCACTGAATCAGATAGTTGGATGATTGGTTATACTCCACAGCTAGTATCCGCTGTTTGGACAGGCTATGATCAAGGAGAGCCTATAACTTTAGCAGCTGATAAAACATATGCAAAGAAAGTTTGGGTTCAGTTCATGGAACAAAGTTTAAAAAAGGAGCCGATCAAAGGATTTACACCTACCAAAGGTACTGTTGGCGTTTATATCGATCCTAAGAGCGGCAAACTCGCATCAGCTGCATGTAATACAAAAAGAATGATGTATTTTACCAAAGACACTGTACCAACAGAATATTGTGCTGATTTACCAAAAGAAGATTCTAGCGAAAAACCAGCAAATAAGGAAAAAGGAAAAGAAAAAGTACCATGGTATAAACGAATTTTACCTTGGTAGGATAAACTTGATAAAGCATACTACCAGCTATTTTGTGGGAAGTATGCTTTTTTGTTTAGGTGCGACAGGGTAAAGCTCTCTTCTTCCTCTAAATGGTACCAGAGAGCCTTTCTCTGTTCCCTTTTCTCTCTCTTCTCCCTCCAAACGGGAACGGAGGGCCTCTCTCTGTTCCCTTTTCCCTCTCTTCTTCCTTCAAACGGAAACGGAGGATCTCTCTCTGTTCCCTTTTCCCTCTCTTCTTCCTCCAAACGGGAACGGAGGGCCTCTCTCTGTTCCCTTTTCTTTCTCTTCTTCCTTCAAACGGGAACGGAGGGCCTTTCTCTGTTCCCTTTTCTCTCTCTTCTTCCTCCAAACGGGAACGAAGGCTCTCTCTCTGTTCCCTTTTCTCTCTCTTCTCCCTCCAAACGGGAACGGAGAGCCTTTCTCTGCTCCCTTTTCCCTCTCTTCTTCCTCCAAACGGGAACGGAGAGCCTTTCTCTGTTCCCTTTTCTCTCTCTTCTTCCTCCAAACGGGAACGAAGGGCCTTTCTCTGCTCCCTTTTTCCTCTCTTCTTTCTTCAAACGGGAACGGAGGCTCTCTCTCTGTTCCCTTTTCTCTCTCTTCTTCCTCCAAACGGGAACGGAGGCTCTCTCTCTGTTCCCTTTTCTCTCTCTTCTTCCTCCAAACGGGAACAGAGGCTCTCTCTCTGTTCCCTTTTCTCTCTCTTCTCCCTCCAAACGGGAACGGGGGTCTCTCTCTATTATCTTTCCTCTTACTTCCTTTTCCCCAGATGGCATAGACAACGGTTCTTGCTCCTATTCCTCCTCCAACCACACATCTTCTACATGCTTTCTTTTTTGCTGCTTGTTTATTTTCCGATATTCTTTCGATTTAAAAATAATATCGAAATCATAATCTTCTGGATATAGCTCTGTTCCTTTTATATAGAGCTTTAATCGTTTTTGGTTCACGGTTCTTTTTTCCTGCCGAACCTGGACTATATATCTTCCTTGTACATCAGGACCTTGATAAACAATTCCCATTTCATCCGTTTCTGTAAGAATCACATTATCCCCTTTCTCAAAAATAGGCTCCCGGGATGGAGTGGGATTAATCATTTTTTTCTCAACTGACTTTCGCGCGTACTTATTGACTACAATTTGCTGCTGAAAATCCAGCTCCTTTAAATTCTGGTCATGATGGAAATTCCGATATGTTTTATACGTTATCTGATGCGCTTTTTCGATGAGCTTAGGGTGCAAGCCTAATTTGCTTGCAATTTCAAACGCCTGGCTTCTTCCGCTTTGTCCCAGTAATAGCTTATATGTTGGTCGCAATGTATTGATATCAAATTCCATTGTTCCATTTAAAAAACCTTCTGTTTGATCTGCAAATTCTTTCATCTCGCTATAATGTGTGGTCGCAAATAAGGTTGCTCCTTTTTGATAAAGCTGTTCTAAAATGACAATAGCAAGCGCCATCCCTTCTCCCGGATCAGTCCCTGATCCCAGCTCATCAAGTAATACAAGGGAGCGATCATTGGTTGTTCTTAAGATATCAATTATATTCACTAATCTGGAGCTAAACGTACTTAAATTTTGTTCAATGCTTTGTCCGTCGCCTATATCCACAAATATATGTTGAAAAATAGCGATTTTACTCCCTGCCTTCGCCGGAATTAGTAAACCAGATTGAGCCATCATTGTTAATAAACCAATTGTCTTTAATGTGACTGTTTTCCCACCTGTATTTGGTCCTGTAATAACAAGGGCACGATGCTCTTCTCCAAATGAAAGAGTTAAAGGAACTGCTTTGTCTCCAAGCATTGGGTGCCGAGCCTCTTTTAAATAAATCGTATAATCTTCTGATAAGAAAGGCGGCTTTGCAGCAATCACTCGGCTATATTTTGCTTTCGCAAATAAAACATCATAATAGTGCATCGTTTCTATCGCTAAATTAATAGCCTCTTCCTCAGCCAAAAGCTTCTCCGTTAATTCATATAGAATTCTTTCTACTTCAGATTCTTCTGCTAGCTTCATGGTTTCGATTTCTGCTTGCATGTCAGCAAGTTCGATTGGCTCAATAAATACAGTTGCTCCAGATGCGGATGTATCCAGTACGCTACCTTGGATTTTTGTTCGATATTCTCTTTTTACAGAGAGTGTCAAATGACCGTTACGTTCCGAAACAATTTTGTCCTGAAGATAACTCGCATATTTTTTGGATTTCACTAATTGGCTCGCTTTTTCTTTTACTCTATCTGTCAGGATGGACAGCTGTCTTCTTAAATAGGCTAAATCACTTGAAGCATAATCATCCACATTACTATGTCTAATACATCTTGCTATTTCCTCTGTAAGCTCGCTAACATCAGGAATGGATTGAACATAAAGCGAGACATTTGGTGCCGCATATTCTTTATCCCGCATAAATTGTTTAAGCTTTGTACAATGTTCCAAAAAGGAAATAACAAACGGAAATTGATCTGCCCGAATATAAATCCCTTTTTTTGCTTGGCTTAAATAAATAGACATTTCATCAAGTGTATGAATCGGCACACTACTAGATATTTCTATGATTTTCATCGCCTCTTCTATTTCCTTGATTGACTGCTCCATTTTTCTTTTATCCTGCAGCGGCCGCAGTTTTCGTATTGTCTCTTTCGCTAAATTTGTTTTGGCATAGGATTCTATCTCTTCTAAAATTTTATAAAAACCTAATACTTCAAATGCCTGTTGATTCATTTTAATTCCTCCTATTTTTCTTCCAATAGCCCTTAAAAATAGAAAAAGCCAGCGTGAACAAACACTCACACTAGCTTTTTGGGTAGACCTATCCACTTTAAGAAGCGGAGTAGGAGATCCTTTACAATAAAAAAATAAAAACTATGACAAATATGCCATAGCTTTTTATCATCTATTGCTTGCTATGAGGCTTATTCTTAACCTTCCTTGAAATTCCCATGCTAAATAAACCGGTATATCCCCAGTTTTTTAACAAAATTCAAGGCCGTATATAATTAACGGTTAGTTAAGAACACTCACACTCATAAAACAATCTCCTTTAAAAGGGCTATTTATTATAATTTCTCTTTCAGTTTATCGATTTCCTCGCTCATTTGTCAACATTTTCAAAAAATTATCCTAACAAGTCTTGTTTCAGCTGTTCTACAGAGTTATCCCATAGGCGCTGATCATGTTTTTTCAGAAAATCTGCCAGTACCTTTTTAGACTTCTCATCCATATGATCGACCATAATATGTCTTTTCATACTTTTATCCATCTTATTCACATGCTCTGGAAGAGACTTATAACCTCTTCGAATAGAACGGTCTACAGTCATTTCACATGCTGTTACACCAGCATAATAAGGACCTTCAGGCTTACGGTCAATTGTCACCCAAACTAACCAGTAAGGCTTGCCATTAGGAACCTCTTCCTTTGTTTTCAAAAATTTGATGCCACGTTCCACTGCACTTCTTGCATGCATGGCGCCGATATCAACGATCGCTTCTCCCTCTTCTACATCAATAATAACAGGAGATACATTTTCTAAACTAAGACTGCCAATTCCAAAGCCTTTATGCCCATCGGTTGGGTCATTTTTAATAATATTAAAGCCTATTGTTTTCTTCTTTTTTTCTTCCATTTTCATACTCCTTTTGCGATTTATTATAAACGATCGCGGATTGGTATAGCTTGACGATTTTTATTAGTCGTATATATAAAACCGACTTTTATCCTCTGTAAAATCAAAATAACAATTGATTAAACAGCGACAGAAAAAAGTATCGTATCACTTCAATCCAAGGGAATATCGTATAGCTTGATAAACCTGTAACAATTAATACAATAAATAAAATAGATCCATAAACTTCATACTTGGACATCGCTGCTCTGACTCGTGAGGAAACCAGATCTTCAATAATTCGGTAACCATCTAAAGGGGGCAAAGGAAGCAAATTAAAAGCAAATAGTAATAAGTTCATATAAACAAAAATTTCAAAAAACGGATATAAATCAAAATTACTTCCCATTGGTACTTGTAACTTTATTAATATTGCAAGAATGATAAAACCAAGAAAAGCTAATATTAAGTTACTGACAGGACCTGCTAAAGTCACCAATACTCCAGCTAATTTTGGCCGCTTAAAATAATGACGATTAACCGGTACTGGCTTCGCCCATCCGAATCCTGCGATTAAGATAAAAATTGCCCCTATGAGATCAATATGAGCGATTGGATTTAGCGTTAACCTTCCTTGCTTTTGCGCCGTGGGATCTCCAAATTTATAGGCTACAAATGCATGTGCGAATTCATGGAAGGTAAAACCTATTACAATGGAAATAATAATATATGGCAAATCCGCCAAATTTTGCGAAAATAACAAATGATTAGCTCCCCTCTATACACAGTTTCTATGGAAAATGAATATTCTCTATCTAGTAATGTTTCCTTTTAAAATTATACATGATATTAAATTGGAAAGGAAAATTTTCTTTTGTTGGCCTCTTCATAAGACTCTATTTACATGCATATACGCTGATTAGAAACTTGCACTTTTCCAAGAAATATGAAAAACTACAATCAAAACTAAGGAGGATTTGAACAAATGCCATATGTCACTGTAAAAATGTTAGAAGGTAGAACGGAGGAGCAAAAGAAAAATTTAGTAGAGAAAGTAACAGAAGCAGTTGTGGAGACAACAGGCGCATCAAAGGAAAAAGTAGTAGTCTTTATTGAAGAAATGCCTACAAACCATTATGCTGTTGCAGGCAAACGCCTAAGCGATCAGTAAAAGCAGTTCAAAAAGGTCCCGCCCAGCAAATCAAATCGTTGCACGGCAGGACCTTTTTTAATGATTTCTTTTCTCTCTTAAGCTTTCAATATACGCATAGGCAATCTCTATTTCTTCTTCCGTATATTTTTGTTTGGCCTTTAATGTGAATACTTTTTCCTTCACTTCTTCCTTTGGAAGGCTATCAAAGAAAAGAACGGTTGACACAAGCTCAAGGAAGCGAGAATTCTGGCCATTCATATCTTCTAGACAAGGAGACAAATCAGGCATTTCCACCTCATTAAGGTCCAAAAATTCCTTTCCATTATCGGTTAAAGTATATCGATATTGGAAATATCCTCCCTTTTTCTCTTTTACTTCATTCAAAAAACCCATATTGCATAATTCTTCTATTCGCAAGGTTAGTTCTTCTGAATAGGGACCGAAAAAGTGAAACTGATATTTTTCATGAAATGGAAAATCGAGCTTTTTTGCGATATATATCATTTTTTGCAGCTTTTTTCTTCCAATAATTTCGCCCGAAGCAGCAATTGCTTTCATTACTTTGGCATGATCTTTTAACAAATTGGGTCATCTCCTACTCCATTTAATCCTAAGACATACATCTATTGAATATCCAACAATTGACGAATTTGTTTTTTTATTTCCCCTTTGGAACTGTCATCCTTTAAAATATCCTTAGGAAAATATAACTTGTGATCGGTTCTTCTTTTTCCAGAAATACTATCAACAATTTCTGATTCTCTGGAAAGCTCTCTAATTTCTCCGTTTTTCATCAATAGATGAATCGGTAATCGCTCTTCCTCTTCTCCAGGTCGATAAAAATCATAGGGAAGATCTGACGAAGAATCGACAACTAAATAATACTCCGGATCCAAACCTACTTTTTGGAATAAACCAGATAATTCTTGAAGCTTTTTATATTCTTTAGCTGGATCAAACTCCACATACTTAAAAAGATTTCGGTTCATAAACCTGCGGCAGAGATCCTTCAAAACGGCATCATCTTCTTCTTGCCACATCTGAAAATAGTAGAGAATAATAGCCTCATCCAATTTTAAGTAGTCTTCTAACGATGTTTCGTCTTCAAAAATTGAGTAAAAATGAATAGGGTGATATTTAAAAGAGTAGAATTGCTCGTGTAAATATTTCGCTCTATGTAGAATTTTCGTAAGAATTACTTCCGCACTTCTTGTCACTGGATGGAAATAGACCTGCCAGTACATTTGATAACGGCTCATAATATAGTCTTCTACCGCGTGCATTCCGCTTTTTTTAATAACAGCCTGATCTTCACGCGGACGCATTACGCGCAAAATTCGTTCCATATCGAAATTCCCGTAGCTAACCCCTGTAAAATATGCATCTCTTAGCAAATAATCCATTCGGTCTGCATCTATCTGACTGGAAATTAAACTAACTACTAGTTTTTCCTTGGAGGTTTTGGCAATTATTTCGGCAACCTTTTTAGGGAAGTCCTTCTCTACTTTTGTCAAAACCTTATTAACTTCTGTTTTTCCTAAGATAATTCTGCGTGTAAATTCTTCATGATCAAGATCAAACACTTTTTCAAAAGAATGAGAAAAAGGGCCATGGCCTAAATCATGTAAGAGAGCGGCACATAAAGAAAGCAACCTTTGGTCATTGTTCCATTCTTCTCGGCCTTCAAAAACATCGTCAATGATTCTTCTAACAATTTCATATACTCCTAGAGAGTGATTAAACCTGCTATGTTCTGCACCATGAAAGGTAAGATAAGTCGTGCCCAGCTGTTTAATTCTTCTCAGTCGCTGAAATTCTTTTGTTCCAATCAAGTCCCATATCACTCTGTCGCGAACATGAATATAGCGATGGACTGGATCTTTAAATACTTTCTCTTCATTTAGCTTATCCGTCGAATATGGCATCTTTCTCACTCTCTTTCATTCATTGGCTATTTTTTATTCATTCTAGTAATTAGAGTAATTCCATATTCTAAAGATAGAAAAAGAGGGTTCCGTGTAGGCATTTTAAAAGGGAAAAGAATCATGGCTTTCTCCATAAAATAACTATCCAGTGGAAACTCCTCTGTTTTACTAAGGCTCTGTTCATTTTCATTGTTGTTTTATACGAAGATTATTTTTTCAGCTTCGCATTGATCTTATCCATTAACTCTTCTTCTGTTAATGCAGCTAGTGGACGATTATTGACAAAAGCAAATGTTTTTTTACGACCAGGACCGCAATAGGATTGACAGCCTATATCAATTTTAGCATCTGGATCAATTTGCTTTAAACGGGGTATTAACGTTTTTAAATTCACTGCCTGACAATCGTCGCAAACACGAAATTCGTTTGCCATTTGGACAACCCTTTCTATACATGCTCTCCAATTACGTTATCGAAAATTTATTCGACAACATTCTCACTTATTACTATATGGTATTTTACCCCTTCTCCACTAGCAATGCAAGATGCAAAAGATTGTAAAATAGTGACGAATTTGTGGAGAAAATCCACTAGTCCAACAGTATTATTCCCCCACTACTATAACAATAATTTTTGTAAACTAGCTCGCTTCTCTATATTAATTAAGCAATATGGGTTATAATTTTCTCTTGAATATAGGGAGGTTATACAATGAACAAAAGTAGAATATTAGTAATGTGCAGCATTGTTCTTGCGATGCTTATTGCCTCTATTGATACGACTATTATGAATACAACTATGCCAATTATTGCAGAAGAACTTGGCGGTACGGAATTATACGCTTGGTCTTTTGCTGCTTATATGATAGCAAGCACAATTCTATCACCAATTGCAGGAAGACTTTCCGATTTATTTGGAAGAAAAAAGCTGTTTGCTTTTGGAATTATTGTCTTTTTAATTGGTTCCCTGCTATGCGGAATCTCATCCACTATGACTCAATTAGTTATTTTTAGAGCATTGCAAGGGATGGGAGCTGGATTCATGATGCCATTTCCTGCAATCATTGCTGGGGATCTTTTTTCTATTGAAAAGCGAGGGAAAATCCAAGCGTTATTTACTGGCATGTGGGCTTTATCCGCCATATTAGCCCCTACTCTTGGTTCTCTCTTTGTAGAATTTATGAGTTGGAGATGGATTTTTTATATCAATTTACCAGTATGCATTATTGCACTCCTAACTTTAATTCCATATAAAGAAGTTTATCAAGCTAAAAAGGCACAGGTGGATTACATCGGAGCAATGCTATTTGGAATCGGAATAACTTGTTTATTACTAGTTACAGTCCTTGAAAGCTACCTTTATCTTTATGCTATAATAGGTGTCCTTCTGTTAATCACCTTTTATTTCTTTGAAAAAAGACAAACATCTCCTATTGTTCCATTATCCATTTTCAAAAATAAGACGATCACTTGGATGTTTATTAATGGATTTGTTGGAACATTGGCCTTATTTGGAACATCGAGCTATATTCCATTATTCCTCCAAAATCAGGCAGGGCTGTCTGTATTATGGAGTGGGGTTTCTCTCCTTGGCCTATCAGTTGGATGGATGGCCATGTCTGTTCCTGCAGGGAAATGGATATTAAAATATGGCTATCGCATTCTATTAATTATTGGAAATTCCCTATTGCTGCTTTCAGGAATATTATTAGTATTATTAAATGAATCAAATGGCTTCTGGTACGTATTTATTCTTATGGTCGTACAAGGTCTTGCCTTCGGCTTACTAAGTACAGTAGGTGTGATTGGTGCCCAGGCACTAGTTGGAAACCATGAAAAGGGAATTTCCACCTCTTTCTTTATGTTTTGCCGAAACATGGGAACAGCTATTGGCGTAACGATTATGGGATCATTGCTAAATAGTGGTACAACCTTTATGGATGGTATTCACCATCTCTTCCTATTTGGATTTATTGTTAGCATATTTGCTTTTCTTTCTGCATTCTTCATTCGAAACGAAGAAGCTTTAGTTGAAAAAAATGTATAGAGATTCCCATCTTCTTTGTTCCAAAAACAGTCGGTTTATCGCCGGCTGTTTTTTTAATCCTCTTTATCCGCTAATTTCCCTTTTTTCAATTCTATAAAAAAATCTACTATCCTTGTATTTCTTTTGTATAAACATCCAAGTTTCTGGAAAAGATGGGACTAGAAATATTTATTTATCGTGATTAAGTTGGGAGTTGAGTTATCAATGAAAGTTAGACAAGATGCATGGTCAGAAGAAAATGACCTATTATTAGCAGAAACAGTTTTAAGACATGTACGAGAAGGGAGCACACAGTTAAATGCCTTTGAAGAAGTTGGGGATAAACTAAACAGAACTTCGGCAGCCTGTGGATTCCGCTGGAATGCAGTCGTTCGCCATCAATATGAAAAAGCACTTCAGCTTGCAAAAAAACAACGAAAGCAACGACAACGGATGTTAGGAAAAGATCAAGGCGGCAAGAAAAAGCTATTATATTCACCACCTGTGCCAACAGTGGATGATTTCGAAGCACTTACTGTATCCACTAGCTTAGAAATGGGTTCTATGGATTTAGATGCTATGGAAACATTCATTACAGCAGAAACATTAGATACAAATGTTAATAGTCCACAAGAAGAAGAGCTTGCAAACTATCAATCAGAAGAAGATGAGCAGCCATTACCAGCGTATGAAGCGAAACAAGCACCTGTCTATTCATCTGTAAATCATAGCCAAGCTGGCACACTAAATTTCGACATGGTTCTTTCCTACTTACAAAATTTCCGAAATGCTACCATCCAGATGGAAATCTTAAAAAGCGAGAATGAAAGATTAAAAAGAGAAATGACTTCCATTAAAAGTCGAAACAAGGAATTAGAAGACAAGCTCCATCAAATCGAAAACAACTCAGAAACCATGCAAGAAGATTACGAGACACTGATGAAAATTATGAACAGAGCCCGAAAACTCGTCCTCCTAGAAGAAGACGAGCGCCCAACCAAATTTAAAATGGACCGAAACGGAAACCTCGAAAAAGTCGCAGAGTAACTAAAAAGCGGAAGCGCCTTGCTCATCAGCGTACAAACTGGTCGACTAAAAACGCCACGTCCTGTGGCAACGTCGACACTAGTACATCCTATACGTCGAAGGGCTTCGACTGAGATAAAGGATACACGGCGAACGCCAGTGAGTCGATGTTGACTTATCGTAGGGAGAGGTTGTGAAGCCATTATCTAATCTACCTGTAGCGGTCCAAATTTATTAAAAAGAGAGAGGATTAATAGTTGGCAGCACATTTCTCGATTATAAATAGAGGATAAGAAAAGGGATTTTCTTTACTTGAAACCCCCTTCCTTATCCTCTTTTTGGTTTTAGCGAAATGGCTGCATGATTTTCTCGTTTCTTTCCACAACCCGATCATAATAAGATTCAAATAGCGAAAGCTCTTCTCCTTGTAATTGATCTGCAAATAAAAATTCTGCATGATCCTTTAAAGCTAGTAACAATTTGGTCATAACTTGATCAACTGTTAAAGATACTCCTAACAATTCTGCTAAGGATGCCATTACTTCAGGGTCTATCTCGGGATACTCAAACTTTGTCGTCTCTCCTTGTAGACCAGAAGAATAAAATTGTTTGATGATCCCTGCTCTATCCTGTCCACTTCCATTTACGCAAAGATAAATTTGCACAGCAACTCCGTTTCTTAAGCGTCTCTGGGAAATTCCAGCGAATTTTTTTCCATCAATACTTAAGTCATAGCTGCCAGGGCAATAGGAACCAACAATCTCTTTTGCTTCAATCGTTTTTCCATACTCACGGAACATATATTTAATCAATTCAAACATCGTATCATAACCACTGTTAATATCAATTCGTTTCTCCTGCTCTGGGAGAATAAGTGATATATTTAACACGTCCTTATCTAATACGACAGCTAGACCACCTGAATTACGAACAATATAGTGGTATCCCTGCTCCTTTAAAAAAGTTAATGCCTCTTTCAAATGTGGTAATCTCGTATCTTGAATTCCTAATACAATTGTCCGATCATGCACCCATGTTCTGGCCGTAGCTGGTGCCATCCCGCTTCCCACGGAAGAACATAAGGTATCATCCATACCAAAAGATGTAAGCGCGGATACATGTAAACCTGTTGTAGACTGATCAATAATTCTCCATTTTTCTTGTTTTAATAAACTAGTATTGCCAACCATCACTTAGCTCCTTCTGTTTATACCAACTATCTATTCTATTTTAAAAAAATTTAGTCCTCTTTATTCATCACAATGATTTATTATAACGAATTTATAGCTATTTCAAAAGTAATCCTCTCTTTTTTGATATTTTTTTGCATCCTTTTTTAGGAATAAACTTAAATCTGCTTCATTCATTCGCTCTAATTACTTTTTCTTTAATCCGGGACAGATACTACCCATATGTTGTATAACTTGAAAATTTTATGAGAGGGATAAGATAAAAGGTAGATGACATAAACAAAAAAGACGCCTCCCATTCTAAGGAGACGCCTGCTTTTAAATTTATTTTGTTAAGCTTTGACCAGCTGTAATTAGAGCTAATTTATAAACATCTTCTTCGTTACATCCACGAGAAAGATCGTTTACAGGAGCATTTAATCCTTGAAGGATTGGTCCTACTGCTTCAAAGTTACCTAGTCTTTGGGCAATCTTATAGCCAATATTACCAGCTTCAAGGCTAGGGAATACAAATACATTTGCATCACCTTGAATTGGAGAATCTGGAGCTTTTTGTTTTGCTACAGATGGAACAAATGCAGCATCAAACTGGAATTCACCATCGATTACTAATAATGGATCTCTTAATTTAGCTTCTGCTAATGCACCTTCTACTTTTTCTGTTTCTGGTGATTTTGCAGAGCCTTTTGTAGAGAAGCTTAACATTGCAACACGTGGATCAATGTCAAACATTCTTGCTGTTTTCGCACTTTCCACAGCGATTTCAGCAAGATCTTGGCTATCTGGAGTAATATTGATTGCACAATCCGCGAATACATATTTCTCATCTTCGCGCACCATGATAAATACACCAGATGTCTTTTTCACACCTTGTTTTGTTTTAATGATTTGTAAAGCTGGACGAACTGTATCTGCTGTTGAGTGAATAGCGCCACTTACTAAACCATTTGCTTGATTAGCATATACAAGCATTGTTCCAAAATAGTTTTCATCTAAAAGAATTTTACGAGCATCTTCTTCCGTTACTTTTCCTTTACGTCTTTCCACAAAAGAAGCAACTAGTGCATCAAACTGAGCATATTTCTTTGGATCATAAATTTCTGCGTTTTCTAATGAAACACCAAGATTGTCTGCTTTTGTTTGAATTTCTTCTATGTCACCAATTAAAACAGGGATTAACACTTTATCTTCTGCTAAACGACCAGCAGCTTTTAAAATTCGCTCATCTAAAGCTTCTGGAAAAACGATTTTTACGTTTTGACCAGTTACTTTTTCCTTTAAACCTGTAAATAAATCACTCATTAATTTTCTTCCTCCTTTTTATGTACACTTAATAGGATACTCTACCATCATAAAATTTCAAGAAATTTTCCTTACTTTCTTCTATTTTTATCCCATATAAAGCAAGATCTACTCATCTCACTCAGAAGAAGATGGAGAAGAAAAAACATTGGTTGTAGTTCTATTTATACAATGTGATATTTCCCTATATTTATCTTCCTTATACTCTTTTGACCAAACTGAAACTTCCATTTTTTAGAAGTCACAATAAGTTCACAATTATCCTAAGGGTTATTCCACTAAAATCTGGAGAAACTATGATATAGTTAAAATCGTATTAACGTTATTAATAAGGAGTGAACATATAAATGAGTGAAGCAGCAAAAACATTAGATGGCTGGTATTGTCTTCATGATTTCCGGACAGTAGATTGGACTACCTGGAAAATGTTACCTGACGAAGAAAGACAAGAAGCTATCACTGAATTCCTAGGTCTATTGGAAAAATGGAACACTGTTCAAGAAAATAATAGCGGCAGCCATGCATTATATACAATTGTTGGGCAAAAAGCGGACTTCATGATGATGATTCTCCGTCCCACTATGGAAGAATTACAGCAATTAGAAACAGAATTTAATAAAACCAAATTAGCTGAGTTTACGGTTCCAGCTCATTCCTATGTTTCTGTTGTAGAATTAAGCAATTACCTGCCTTCCGATTCCGATAAAGATCCATATGAGAACCCATATGTAAAATCTAGACTATACCCAATCCTACCAGAATCCAGCTATGTGTGCTTCTATCCGATGGATAAACGTCGTCAAGGAGAAGATAACTGGTATATGCTACCTATGGAAGATCGTAGAAGCCTAATGCACAGCCATGGCATGATTGGCCGCCAATATGCAGGGAAAGTAAAACAGATTATAACAGGATCTGTTGGTTTCGATGACTATGAATGGGGAGTAACCCTATTCTCAGACGATGTTCTTCAATTTAAAAAGTTAGTATATGAAATGCGTTTTGATGAAGTAAGCGCCCGTTATGGTGAATTTGGTTCTTTCTTTGTAGGAACCCTTCTAAAACAAGAAGCAATCACTAAATATTTACATGTAAACTAACACAATATGGAGAATTCCCTAAAGAATCTAGCTGATAGATGATTTAGGAGTTCTTCATTTTTTTTATAAAATTTTCTCATTAATTTAAATATAAAATTCAACTCTCCTTGTCATAACTTATTCCTTTTTCTCATAGGATGAAATAGTGAGCGATGACCTATGAATGAAACAACATTCACCGTCTACTTTCTAAAATTTATGGTCAACTTCGAATGGCGGAAGTATGTAGTGAAGAGTGGATAGAAGATAATGGAGGGATGAAAATGAGTCAGTCAAATTATGGGAACTATGGTTATCCACAAGGATATAGGAATTTTTCTGGGCAAATTCCTACCTATGGAAATCAGCAAGGGTTTCAACAACAAGTACCAATACAGCAAGGAATGCCTATGCCTACACAGGCACCAACACCAACACCGCCTGCTACACCTACTACATTACCAGGACAGTTGCCAATAGAAGCATCCTATATCGAGAATATTTTACGCCTTAACAAAGGGAAAATTGCTACTGTCTATGCAACATTTGAAAACAATAGAGAATGGAATGCCAAAATCTTCAAGGGAATTATTGAAGCAGCAGGGCGAGATCATGTTATCTTAAGTGATCCACAATCTGGAATTCGCTATTTAATTCTAATGCTCTATATCGATTATGTTACATTTGATGAAGAAATAGAGTATGAATATCCTTTTGCCGCTGGCATGCCAGGGTTAGCAACATCCCCGCCTAGATAACCAAAAAGCCTTCCCGTGCATCACTCATTTAGTGATGTACTTTTTTTGTTCTTTATTAAGATTAATAATGTTTCTCTTTTTATAGAGACAAAAAAGAATAGGATGAACATTATGATCTGCTCACCTATCCTTTTTAATATACTCTTATTACATCCATTTCCATGCAGCAATAATCACTAAGAGCCACGCTACTATAAACGCTACTCCGCCAAGTGGTGTGATAGCGCCTAATACTTTTATTTGGGTAACAGCCAATATGTATAGGCTTCCTGCAAAGAGGATAATCCCAATGAACATCAGCCAGCCTGCCCAGTTTAACAAACCGCTTTCTGGAAACTTCCCTAAGAGTAAACCGATTAGAATTAAACCAGTACTATGAAACATTTGGTAGGTAACGCCAGTTTTCCATACTTCAAGGTATTTATTTGTGATTTTCCCCTCTAAGCCATGGGCACCAAACGCTCCTAAAGCGACGGATAATAATGCATTAATTGCTCCAATAATAATGAAAGCTTTCATTTTTATCTCCTTTTTTAAGGCTTTTTGCTAACAGAATCTATGTAAATAGTTTGGATATTGCTTACCCCTTTTATTTACGATCGTAAAACAAGTATGCTTAAAAATCAAATAAGGAATCGCCATTTCCTTCGTCCATTTTTATTTTATTTGTTTGTGTTTGTATAGTTTGTTTTGGAATGCTTATTGGTGCTTGAACAGCTTGGAAGGATGGTTGCTGAACGGGTTGCTGATAGGTTATGCCTTCTTTTCTTTCCTGTTCTAAAACCAATTCACATAAGGATTTAATTGCGTAAACTCTTTCTCTTATTCTTGCGTCAGAATTGCTTGCTTTTGCTTCTGTCAGCTGATCCTCTATTTTAGCTAATAATTGCTGGATTGATATATTCACTTCATCCCTCCTTTGCCTGAAATCGCAGGCATTCTTGTCCAGATGCTCTTTTTACCTCGACAGATGGCATCATTCTGCCTTTAAATTGGAATGCCTTGCACCCTTTAGGGAACTGACTATCCCATGTAACATAGTAGAATTTGCATTTATAACAATTAACCTTCTTCTTTTCCATTCCAAACCCCTTCTAATCCCTTAGAAGGAAATACATGATGAGTAGATACTTCTATTTATCTAATAGAAATGACCCTCATATATATTTCCTTTATTATATTCTTCTTTTCACAAAAAATCATCTATACACCAATTGATCGGGGACTGTCCATTATTTTCAAGCATCCTATTTATAGTAGAGAATGGTCTGCTTCCTAGAAAACCACGGTGAGCAGAAAGTGGACTTGGATGTGTCGATAAAATGGTGCCATGCTTTTCTTGATCAATAATAGCAAGCTTTTTTTGAGCTGGATTTCCCCATAGCACAAAAATAACTGGTTCTTCTCTGTCATTCAACATCTTTATTACTTTGTCTGTAAATACTTCCCATCCTTTTCCACGATGAGAATTTGCTTGTCCCGCTCTCACTGTTAAAACGGTATTTAATAGAAGCACTCCTTGGTCTGCCCAGCTTTTTAAATAGCCATGGTTCGGAATAGAACAGCCAAGATCAGCGTGAAGCTCTTTATAAATGTTTTTTAAAGATGGCGGAACTTTTACTTCTGGCTTAACGGAAAAGCTTAAGCCATGAGCTTGATTCGGGCCATGATAAGGGTCCTGTCCCAAAATAACAACCTTTACTCTGTCATAAGGAGTATAGGTTAAACTATTAAAAATATCTTCTCTTTTAGGATAAATAGTAGATTCTCTGTATTCTGTTTCTAAGAAGGTTTCCAATTGGATAAAATACTCCTTCTGACGCTCCTGTTCCAATAATTGCTCCCATGATGCTGCCATACTATCTCCTCCTTTATTCTCCTGCAAAGCTGACTTCAAGCGTATAGCCTAGTCTTCCATAGAATTCCTTCAATGTTTTTTGAGCATTTTCCTCTGCTTTCACTAAAATCCCCTGGTCTACAGCCTCTTCCTTCATCGTTTCCTTTGCTTCATCCATTAAACTATATGCTTCTTCCCACTTTACATCTCCTCTAAAAATGCCTGCAACAGAATATGTTTCTACATTGTCAAAATCAATGGAAGGATCCTGAAGAAAATCTGCCTTTGGTAACTCGATATGGATGCTTTTCTCATCCTCATTTACTTTTAATTGATTTTCCGTAACTCGTGATAAGTCTACACCAGCTGTTAGTGTCCCTGGTACAACTAACAATATTTTTCTTTTTGTTCCAGGGAAATCCGTTTCAATTTCCTTACCAAAAATTTCATTATCCTCTTTTTCTAGAATTGTTTTTACAAAAGCTTGAGAGGTGGCTAAAGTGGATAAATCTTTCATCTGTTCTAGATAAGCTGTTGTTTTTAGAACAGACTCTTTCGGAAAGGCTACTTTCCACAAACCTACTATTCCGGCTATCAAAAGTATGATTAACACACTTAAAAAAAGCATGATTTTTTTATTTAACCGATTCCTTAGTCTATATAAACCAAAAAAAGGAAAGCGAATTCCCCTTCTGTTATTTAACTCCATTGCTGTACTTGCCTGTTCCCTTTTCCCTGCACTTAACTCCCGGTTGATTCGTTCTTTTTCTTTTTTACTTACCATTTAACCCCTCCTGATCCTATTATTGTCTCCTTCTATTATATAGGGAAATTTGTCGATTGTGGGGATATTTGTCTATGTAGTATTTCCCAAATCGCAGACTATGAAAAAATTACCAACGAAAAAATTGTTTCATTACCATTTTAAGAGGCTATATAAAAAACATAGATAAATTCCACTATTTTAGGAGGCTATCATTATGTATAAAGTAGAAGTAGTAGAAAACGGTGTACAAGCAACAAATATTATTAATGCATTAGAAAATCAAGGCTACAAAAAAGAGAATATTTACATTTTTGCTCACGATAAAGACCGTTCTGAGGATTTAACAAATGCAACGGAAACTGGAAATGTATCGATGAAGGAGCAAGGTTTACTTGATTCTATCAGCAACGTTTTCCGAAAAAGAGGAGATGAATTGCGTTCTAAATTACAATCAGTTGGCTTAACAGATGCAGAAGCGGCCAAATACGAGGAAGTATTAGATACAGGTAAATTAGTAATCGTTGGTTCACAAGAATAAAAAGAAATCCCGCTTTCTTCTAGCGGGATTTCAGCTTGTTGACAAAAGGAATTTAGGAAATGCAAAAGGAATTATTATGCATTGATTGGAGTGGAAGGGGTGAGACTCCTGTGGGATCTGCGAGACAGTCTGAGACCCTGCAGGCCTTTAGGGCGAAGCGGCTCAGCGCGAGCCCCACGGAAAGCGAACCCCTGCAACGGAAATCAACTCTTATTTAAAAGAATGTATATGTATAAACTAAGACAAACTCCTAATTACTGAATTAGGAGTTTGTCGACAGTCTGAAATCCCGCTTTCTTCTAGCAGGATTTTTTTATTATCCTAATAATTGGTCATAGAGCTTCTTTGCATAGACAGCATCATTTGTTTCATGAATTAACGCTCTCCCATCCTTAAAAAATACTACTCTGTTCCTTTCTAGCTGAACAGATAGGAGGAAAGGATTTTGTCGAACTTTGTAGCCTTTCTTTTGAAAGCTTTCAGTTAATCGTTGAAAAGGAATATTTTTTGGAATAGAGGGGCGAATTTGGACCGTTTCTCTTCCACATAATACAGCTACCCTTGTCTGATTCTCCTTTTCGAGAAAAGGATATGTCCGTTTTTCACCACATGTAGGACAATCACTTCTCTTCGCACGGCTTACTTTCACATTGTGATATTCATTATTCCATAAATCAAACGTTAAAAAAGTTCCGCGCAAAGCAGCTTTGTCTTCTATTAAAAGCTTCAACGCCTCTGTTACTTGATGAGAAACGACCATCTGTACAGCTGGCGCAATAATTCCAACCGTATCACAAGTTAAACCAGTCATAGGCATTGTTTTCAATAAGCAATGAAGACAAGGTGTCTCACCTGGTATTATTGTGTAGCTCATCCCCGAACTCCCGACACAGGCCCCATAAATCCAGGGAATTCTATGCTTAACAGCCATATCATTTACTATCATTCTTATTTCCATATTATCAGTAGCATCTATTATTAAGTCGATATTCTCAACTAACTGTTCTAATAGCGCAGCCGTTGCCTCACCAATTATTCCTTTCACTGTGCAGTCTCTATTAATTTCCTTTAGTCTATTTTCGGCGGCAAATGCTTTTGGTATTTTCTCATCAGCATCCTTTTCTGTATATAGCTGCTGCCGCTGCAGGTTGCTTTTTTCGACATAATCTCTATCTATAATGGTTAAGCTTCCGATACCGCTTCTGCATAACATCTCTGCAACGGAAGACCCTAATGCACCTGCACCAATAATTAATACATGCTTCCTGCCAATTATTCTCTGCCCTTCTTTTCCAATAGAGGAAAACAAAACTTGGCGTGAATATCTGCTTTGATCCATTTGTAACTACTCCTTCCTCATCCCCCGCTAACAGGTGGAATAAAGGCAATTGTATCGTTTTCTTCCACTGTATCTTCTTCCAATGCAAATTCCTCGTTTACCGCAACCATTACTCCTTGAAGAGACAGCGAAGGAAATGCATTTAATAAATATTCCTTAAGCTGTGCAATCGTCTGCCCTTGCCATTCCAATTCCATTGCCTCTTTTCCTATTATTTCTTTCACTCCAGCAAAGAAAAGTAATTGGATCAATTTAATTCCTCCTCACTTGGTGTGCCATCTTCATACCTTTTCGTTCCTTTCTGGTTCCCAATCCACTCTTCACCAGATTCCCAATGTTCCCTCTTCCAAATTGGCACGATTTCTTTTATTCTTTCTATCGCATATTGATTGGCCTCATAAGCATCCTTTCGATGAGGAGTCGAAACTGCTATCACTACCGCTACATCACTGATTTCCAGCTTGCCGATTCGATGAGTAATTGCAATATCAATGTCTCCCCACTTCTCCTTTACCTCTTCCCCTATTTGCGCAAGTTTTTTCGCAGCCATCGGCACATATGCCTCATATGTTAAAAATAATGTTTTTTTTCCAGCAGTCATTTCCCTTACCGTACCAATAAAAGTAGTAATCGCACCTGCATTTCTTCTTACAACCTTATCAATAACCTCTTGCAAATTAATTGGACGGTCCGTTATTTCAAATCTCATATGAATTCCTCTCTCGATCTACTCTTACCTTTTTTTCTTATCGATTTTTCTATTTTTCTTTCAAACGGAAAGATTATATTTAAAGGTTACCATAAACAAAGACAGAATTCTCTTACTACTCTTTGCTCTTTTCCATATTTTTTATCATTGGTATGCAAAATCATCTTGTAAAGCAGACTAAGCAAAGGGTGCTGAAAAGTTGTATGATTAATTAAAATGGTCTACAATTATTCAATCAAACAAAATTACTTTTCGCTGAAATAATAGCCATTACATAGGAGGCGTAACAAATGAAGAAAGTACTAACTTTAGCAGGTTCTGACACAAGCGGTGGTGCAGGTATTCAAGCAGACTTAAAGACATTCCAAGAACTAGGTGTTTATGGTATGACTGCTTTAACAACGATTGTAACAATGGACCCTAAAAATCATTGGCACCATAACGTATTTCCACAGAATATTAATACAGTTAACGCACAATTAGAAACCGTGTTATCTGTGGGAATTGATGCTATGAAAACAGGAATGCTTGGATCTGTTGAAATCATTGAAGCAGCGGCAAAGCTAATTGATGAAAATAATATCAAAAATGTTGTGATTGATCCTGTCATGATTTGTAAGGGCGAAGATGAAGTTCTTCATCCAGAAACAGCTGATGCCCTACGTGAATTGCTTGTTCCAAGAGCAACTGTAGTAACACCAAACCTTTTTGAAGCTTGGCAGCTTGCACAAACTGATAAACCAATTAAAACAGTAGAGGATCTAAAAGAAGCGGCAGTTAAAATTCACGAACTTGGACCTAAATATGTTCTCATCAAAGGCGGCAGTAAGTTAGGACATGAAAAAGCAATTGATCTTCTGTACGATGGAAAAGAATTTACTCTCTTTGAGAGCGAACTAATAGATACAACGTATACTCATGGGGCAGGCTGCACAAACTCGGCTGCTATTACAGCTGAACTAGCTAAAGGTGCTACCGTAGAGGAAGCTGTTCAAACAGCAAAAGATTTTATTACAGCAGCTATCCGCAATGGTTTTAAATTAAACGAGTATGTAGGACCAACTATGCATGGAGCATATCGTAACGAAAAAGAAAAGCTCAGTGCAAAATAAAAACAGCAGTTCAATATATTCTCCTTTTGCCATGCTATTATAAAAGGAGAGTATGCCCTTACCATTTTTTATTATTTAAATAAACTATTAGCAAGGAGGGATATTCTGTGGAATTTGTACAACTGGAAAAAGTGCAAAACGAAATCGACCGTTTTAGTGGAAAGGAAATCTATATCCACTTAGAAACAACAAATGGCGCTTATGCCAACCATAATGATGAAACCTTCTTCAATTCAGGCGCCTATATCCGTAACGCCCAGCTAACTTATGAATATGGCAAAATTACAGGAAACGGCCCTTATCGAATTGGCTTAAAAACAGCAATAGGCTGGATTTATGCTGAAGGTATTACCCACTATGAAATTGACGATAAAAATAGATTATTATTGGCAGGCTTAGACTTTACTGGAAAATTAGCAGTAGCCTTAGAAATAAGCGAAACACCATTTGAATAAACAATTAATGGAACATACTTTTTTTCATTACATGAAAGGAGGAACTCAGATGGAAACAGAAAGACAAGTATTAGTTATTTTTCCTCACCCCGATGATGAAGCATTCGGCGTATCTGGAACCATTTCAAAATTTTTACACGAAGGAGTTCCAGTTACTTACGCTTGCTTAACCCTTGGACAAATGGGAAGAAACTTAGGAAACCCACCATTTGCAACAAGAGAATCCTTGCCAGAAATTCGCAGGAATGAATTAGAGGAAGCAGCAAGAGCAATGGGACTAGAAGATCTCCGTATGCTCGGCTATCGTGATAAAACAATCGAATTCCTAAAAGAGGAAATATTAGTCGATGAATTTACAGCATTACTAGATGAATTAAATCCTTCCTTAGTAATTACTTTTTATCCAGGTTATTCTGTGCATCCGGACCACGATGCTACAGGAGCAGCTGTTGTAAAAGCCATCGCAAAGAGAGAAGCTTCTAAACGACCAAAACTTTATTGTGTAGCGTTTTCCAAGAACACAGAGGAAGATCTTGGACAGCCAGATATTGAAATTGATGTGGAAAATTTTGCAGACCAGAAAATCAAAACGATTGCAGCCCATCTTTCTCAAACACAACAATATGTGGCAGTATTGCAAGAAGGAATAAAGAATCAGGATCCAGAAGTTTTAGCTCGACTGTATACGGAAAAATATTGGACATATAAATTTTAATTTTAAAAAAACCAGGGAAAGTGATAGGGGCATACGTATTGCGAATATAAAAAGGTTTGTGGTAACATCTGCTTCTGCGAGAAAAGAGACGCCTTAGCCCCTTCTTTTTCCCTAGTACATTGTTTGTCTGTAGAGTAACAGAACGAATTGCTTTCGCCTCTTGGGTTTTTATTTACCTAAATACCCAAAGTTGTGAAAGCAATCGTTATTAAATCGCTATATTAGATATTGTTCATCTTTTCCCATTATCTATTTTGTTTTGTCCCTGTATGATTTTTATTAAAGAATAATCGCCTAAATTAAGCTTTCAGCCAAGCATTTGCAAGTAGAAGCGCTCCTTTTGCTGCCTCAGTGTGCGCCAATGCATTTAGCATAACAAAATCATGAATGATTCCACCAAAACGAACAGAGGTTACCTTTACTCCCGCTTCACGAAGTTTATTCGCATAAGCTTCTCCTTCATCTCTTAACACATCTGCCTCAGCTGTAATGATTAAAGCATCTGGTAGCCCAACTAATTGATCTTTTGTTGCTCTTAAAGGAGATGCTGTAATTTCTGCTCTTACTTTTGGATCAACAGTATATTGATCCCAGAACCATTGCATACCATCTCTTCTTAAAAAGTACCCTTCTGCAAATTGTTTATAAGAATCTGTTTCAAAGGATGCGTCTGTAACAGGGTAAAATAGTAGCTGTTTTTGAATAGCAGGACCTTTGCGTTCTTTTGCCATTAATGTGATAGCTGCGGACATATTTCCTCCCACACTGTCACCTGCTACAGAAATTTTATTAATATCAAAGGCATACTCTTCTCCTTTTGCTGCAATCCATTCTAACACCGTATATATTTCTTCAATCGCAACCGGATATCTTACTTCTGGAGAAAGGCTATAATTGGTGAATACCACGGCAGCGTTCGAACCTACTGCTAATTCACGAATTAGGCGATCATGTGTATGTGCATTACCGAATACCCATCCTGCACCATGTGTATATAAAATCACTGGCAATTTAGTTGTAGAGCTGTTCTCTGGACGAACAATTTTAATTGATACTTGATTGGTCGGTCCACCTTTAATAAAAAATTCGTTTTCTATCACTGGTAATTTATCTATTTCACTAGATTGCACTTCATCTACTGCTACTCTTCCTTCTGCTGGCTCCAACTCAAATAAATATGGGGGATCAGCTGTGTCTTCTGTAAATTTTTTAGCCGCTTCTTCTAATACAATTTCATTTTTGTTATTCATAGCAAATTACTCCTTTTTTAATTTTCTAAAATTTAATTGCGCACAACTTATTAGATTAAAATTTTTTGCTCCTATGTTTTCTGTTCCTTTACATAAAGAGTATAAGTAGTTAGTTTAATCTGCTGCCCGCAAATTAGGTTGTGCACAATTTAATTTCATGATAACTATTTCCTCATTCAAAGTCAATTTATTTTTTATTAAAAATGCTGAGGAAAAGTCTTTTTCCTCAGCATTTCATCAAAAAGATATATTTTATAAATTTTCTACTCTTTCTTCTAATACTTCTTTCGCATTCTGCACATGATCATTATCTTCAGATTTCACCATTTTGACAAGAAACTTGCGCATAAGCAGCATTTTTAGTCCCTTAACATGTACAGTGCCTTCAAACTCTACTTGTGTGCCTTCAGGAATTTCCGAAAAGCGATAAGCATAGTCAACCATCAGTCCATTGGAGCTACTTCTTCTAGTAAATGCCTTATTTTTATCAAATGTAAGATATTCTATTTCTGCATACACTCTATTTCCACGAACATTTCTTATTTCTTTATATTTTGTGCCAACGCCAATTGGCTCTTCTGTCAACTTCTCTGCCGATATTACTTTATTCATATACGCGGAAGCATTTGCCATGTCAGCAAAATACGCAAAAACCTCTTCAATGGGCTCACAAATAATAACACTTGCATGAAAATCAGCCATTTTCCACCTCAATAGGATCTATCTTTTTAGGTTTATTATTACTATTATAACGGATAAATGACTAATTGAATAATTGATTTCTAGTGGAAGAAATGGAATTTTTCTTTGCGGATTAAAACCTATAGAAGTTTACAAAGAAAGGTAGATGAACTTATCCATGTTCATCTACCTTTTTTGACTATATTATTCTTCTAATGCTTTTCTAATTGCTTGAGCAACTCCACTTTCTTCATTTGTTCCTGTCACAAAGTGGCATTGGCGTTGAATATCTTCCACCGCATTTCCCATTGCTACTGCTCTGCCGGCCATTTGAAACATGGAAACATCATTATAATTATCCCCAATTGCCATCGTGTCAGAAAGAGAAATGTCACGAGCTTTCACAAATTTCTCAAGCGCAATCCCTTTTTGGGCATCAACAGAAGTAATTTCTAAGTTCTCCTTACCGGAAGCACTGATTGCTGCTCCTTCAAGCTTAGTCAACTCTTCTCTAACATTACCTAAAACAATGGGATCAAAATGGAATGCTAATAATTTATAAATAACCTGGTCATCATCCTCAAATAATTCTTCATAACTATCTAATTGATGAATTTCCTTAAGTCGTTCCTCAGCCGCTTTTTTAATCTCTTCCATATCTTTCACATGGCCACTTACTGTAAAAATATCCATAATCAGTGATCTTGCTACTGTTTTATCAAGCGTATACGTCCCTCTATTAGTATAAACTTCATAATACACTTGATATTTATGTAAAATTTCAGCCATTTGTCTGGCTAGATCTTTACTTAATGGATTTGTATCGACGATAATATGCTCATTCGTTCTAATTTCTGCTCCATTTGCACAAATCATCGGTGTAATAATACCTGCCTCTTTTAAAAGGTCTCCTGCTTCTTCATAAGCACGACCAGTAGCAATTACTACCTCTACTCCTTTATCTTGTGCTTCTTTAATTGCTTCTCGATTTTCTTTCGTAATTTCTTGTGTGGATGTTAACAACGTCCCATCCATATCAATTGCTATGCATTTAATCATCTAAACACCCTCAATAATTTATTCAGCTTCATCAAAATTTTCTAATTCCTTTATCATCATAACATGAAAGAACAAGCAGCAAAAGGAAGAGAACTTTAAGAGATGCTTGTCTTTTTGTAAATTATTTATCTGCTTGCTTTATATGCAGGAGCACAGGTTAGGAATAGGAATGCCTTTACTTGCGGCTTTCCACTCTTTTCTTGCGGCGCTTCTTATCTAATACCTTCACTAACCCACTAATGAAATATCCCTGCTGTCCTCTTTCCCTTCTCAGCTTTCTTCCTAAACCATCTTCTATTTTGTCTTTTCTGTGAACGGATATGTGAACATTTTTCAAACAATGAGTGAACTTTACCGCAAACAGACGAAATTTCATTATGATATACCTATCATTTACCAAAAGGAGACGATCGGAAAAATCAACTTTGTTAAAAACCTTTTATATCAATGTTTATCGACTTTTTCCATCAATAAATTACATAGGATGAACATCAAGGAATAGCACTTTTAACAAGCTTTTTTATCCTACTACCTCAATTAAATCTAATTGAATTTCATCTTATGCAATGATTTTTATCGCTTTAGCGAACTGGAAGATTCACAAATCTGTTCAAAATACAAAAAAGGAGGAGAAATTCATGGATATGATTTTTCTATCGCGTTTACAATTTGCTTCAACGACCATATTCCACTTTTTATTCGTTCCCATTTCTATTGGTTTAGTATTTATTATCGCAATCATGGAATCTTTTTATGTGAAAACTGGGAATGAAGAATATAAAAAAATGGCAAAGTTTTGGGGCAAATTATTTTTAATCAATTTTGTTATTGGTATTGTTACAGGGATTCTTCAAGAATTCCAGTTTGGTATGAACTGGTCTAACTATTCTCGCTTTGTTGGTGATGTATTTGGGGCACCACTTGCGATTGAGGCATTGCTCGCTTTCTTTATGGAAAGCACCTTTATCGGACTTTGGATATTCGGCTGGGATCGTTTATCAAAAAAAGTACATTTAGCATGTATTTGGCTTACCGCATTTGGAACAACCATTTCCGCTTTCTGGATTTTAGCAGCAAACAGCTTTATGCAGCGCCCAGTTGGATTTGAGATTAATAATGGCCGCGCTGAAATGAATGATTTTTTTGCACTTATTACAAACGGCCAAGTTCTTGTTGAGTTCCCTCATACTGTATTTGGAGCACTAGCTACTGGCGCATTTTTAGTGTGTGGAATTAGTGCTGTTAAATTGCTAGGCAAAAAAGATGTGGATTTCTTTAAAAAATCTTTTCAAATCGGTATTACCGTTGCATTAAGTGCTACTTTTCTAACACTTGTTGCTGGTCATGCCCAAGCGCAATTTTTAGTAGAAACACAACCAATGAAAATGGCTGCTAGTGAAGGACTATGGGATGAAAGCGAAGATCCAGCACCATGGACCGTTTTTGCCAATATTGATGTTGAAAACAAACAAAATAGCGGAGAAGTAAAAATCCCTTATCTACTAAGCATCCTCTCTTACAACACATTAGATGGCAGCGTAAAAGGGATGAATGACCTGCAAGCAGAGTATGTGCAGAAATATGGGGATGGCAATTATATTCCTCCAGTTAAAACAACATTCTGGAGTTTCCGCATTATGGTTGCAGCAGGAGTAGCAATGATTCTCCTTGGGATATATGGCGTATTTCTGGCTTGGAAAAAGAAATTAGTTACTAAACCTAATAAATGGTTCTACCGTTTCATGGTAGCAGGAATTTCCCTGCCATTTATCGCTAATACCTCTGGATGGATTATGACAGAAATTGGCAGACAGCCATGGACCGTTTTTGGATTAATGACAACAGCAGATAGTATTTCCCCAAGTGTTTCAGCCGGGCAAGTATTATTCTCTATCATTGCCTTTTGTACCATCTACGCGATTCTAGGTGCTATCATGGTTTACTTATATGTAAAAGTTATTAAAAAAGGGCCATATTTGATGGAAAAAGAAGATACAAAAGTAACGAATGACCCGTTTGCGAAGGAGGGTTTCCATGCTTGAGTTAAATGTTCTTTGGTTTATCTTAGTCGCTGTTTTATTTATTGGATTCTTCTTTTTAGAAGGTTTTGATTTTGGGGTTGGAATGTCAACAAAGCTTTTAGCAAGAAATGATATGGAAAAACGAATACTCATTAATTCTATTGGTCCTTACTGGGATGCAAATGAAGTGTGGTTAATTACTGCAGGGGGCGCCATGTTCGCCGCTTTCCCTCATTGGTATGCTACGATGTTCAGCGGATTTTATACACCGCTTGTAGTTGTTTTATTAGCATTAATCGTTCGGGCAACAGGATTTGAATTCCGTGCAAAAGATAGCCACCCTGCATGGAAAAAGGCATGGGATCTTTGTATTTTCTTAGGAAGCTTTCTTCCACCTTTATTATTTGGCGTTGTTTTTGCTTGCTTTATGCAAGGACTGCCAATCGATAAAAATATGGAATTAAAAGCTGGCTTCTTTGATGTTGTAAACTACTATACATTAACAGGAGGGCTTACAGTATTAGTCCTTTGCCTTGTACACGGACTAGTATTTACTACCTTACGTACCGTTGGTGACTTACGAGAAAGAGCAAGAAATTTAGCACAAAAGCTTTTGCCTTTACTAGGTATCTTATTAACGTTATTTTCTGCATTAACCTATATTAAAACAGATATTTTCCAAGAACGCGGCTTAATCCTTTCCTTTATCTTCTCATTAGGGGTTATTGCTTTTGTCGTTGGCGGATTCTTTATCTCTCGAAAAATGGATGGATGGGCTTTCGGGATGACTGGTGCCGTTATCACCTTATCCTTTGCTTCCATTTTCATCGGCTTATTCCCTAGAGTAATGGTTAGCTCAATAAGTGATGCATTTAGTTTAACCATTCACAACGCAGCTTCCGGTCACTATTCTTTAAAAGTGATGACAATTGTAGCCCTAACGCTTCTGCCATTTGTTCTTGGCTATCAGATATGGAGCTATATTGTGTTCCGGAAACGTATTACTGAGAAGTCCCATTTAGAATACTAATGGATAAAAATCTTTTAAAACTTACTGGGATCAAGCCGATTCTCGCAACTATAGGAATATTAACCATTGTGGAAGGAGCTGCTATTATTCTGCAGGCCAAATGGCTTGCAGAAATAATAGCCTCTTTATATAACGGAGAGGCCTATCAAGAACAATATGTAAAGATCATATTGTTCTTATTAGCTTTTTTAGGGCGGCATTTTTTACACACTATCCAACAAAATATCGCTACCGCATTTGCTGAAAAAACGAGTAAAGAGCTTCGTCTTCAGTTAATGCAAAAATTATTTGAATTAGGTCCTAAGTTCACCAAGAAACAAGGAAGTGGAAACATTGCTACACTTGTCCTTGAAGGGATTAGCCAATATAAAACATATTTGGAGCTTTTTCTACCAAGAATGCTGGCTACCGGAATAGTTCCAGGCATGATTATTCTATATGTATATTGGAATGATTGGCTATCGGGTGTAATCTTAACAGTTACAACGCCGATTTTAATCGGATTTCTAATACTTGTGGGCATGGCAGCTAGCAGCCAAATGAATCGGCAGCTTGCCACCTACAAAATCTTATCTAATCACTTTTTGGATTCTTTAAGAGGACTAGAAACACTGAAGTTTCTAGGAAGAAGCAAACAGCATAGCGGAAATATCGAAAAAGTAAGTGAACAATATCGCGGGGCAACGATGAAAACATTACGATTAGCATTCTTATCCTCCTTTTCTTTAGACTTCTTTACCTCGCTTTCTGTTGCAGTGGTAGCAGTAAACTTAGGATTACGCTTAATAAACGGTGATTTAGTTTTATTACCTGCCTTAATGATTCTTATTTTAGCACCAGAATTTTTCCTGCCTGTTCGAATGGTCGGAGCTGATTATCACGCAACATTAGACGGAAAAGAAGCTGGGGATGCAATCCAAACGATTATCCAAACCCAAAAATCTACCAAAATGACAGGACAGTCTATTTCTTTAGGTAATAATCTTTTCTTAACGTTTGACCATGTTACCTTTCAGCATCATCCAAAGGAAAAGGCAACCTTAAAAAACCTTTCCTTTACGATTGATGGTTATAAAAAAATTGGTGTTGTCGGTGAAAGTGGCGCGGGGAAGTCTACGCTTATTGACCTCCTAAGCGGGTTTTCTCAGCATTGCGCGGGGAGTATTTCTGTAAATGGTGTTTCTTTACCTAGCCTTATGACAGAGGAATGGAGACAGCTGACTACGTATATCCCGCAAGCTCCTTATATATTTAGCATGACGTTACGAGAAAATATTGCCTTTTATCATCCAGATGCTACCGACGAGGAAATTATCCAAGCATTAAAAGCAACTGGGCTATACGACATTTACACCACTTTTCCTAATGGTCTAGATGAAATATTAGGAGATGGAGGAAGAAATTTAAGTGGCGGGCAGGAACAAAGAATTGCTTTGGCACGTGCATTCTTAACCAATCGAAAAATCATGCTGTTAGATGAGCCAACTTCCCATTTAGATATTGAAACGGAGTTTGAATTAAAAGAAATGATGCTTCCTTTATTTAATGAGAAATTAGTATTCCTGGCAACTCATCGTCTTCATTGGATGAAAGAGATGGATTCGATTATTGTCATGGATCAAGGCACCATCGTAGAAACAGGCACACATGAAGAGCTAGTCGCAGCAAAGGGCTTTTATTATAAGCTATTACAACAGTAAGGAGGATGACTCTAAAAATGAATGAAAACAAATGGATTTCTCCATTTCTGAAAGCAAATAGTGGCCGAATTGTCTTAATTCTTTTCTTGAGTGTCCTAGCTTTACTTACAGCTGCGATGCTTACCTTTACTTCTGGCTATCTTATTTCTAAATCAGCCATCCCAGTCGAAAATATATTAATGGTTTATGTACCAATTGTTGGCGTGAGAACCTTTGGTATTAGTCGGGCTGTTTTTAGCTATTTAGAAAAATTGGCTGGTCATCATACAGTTCTGCGCATTTTATCGAAAATGCGGATAAAGCTATATCAAATTTTAGAACCACAAGCTTTGTTTTTAAAGAGCAGATTTAAAGTTGGCGACATGCTCGGGATTCTTTCTGATGACATTGAGAAACTGCAAAATATATATTTACGGACCATTTTCCCTACCTTTGCAACCTCTGTTTTATATATTTTAGTGGTATGTGCTATTGGAATATTAGATATTCCTTTCGCCATTCTCATGGCAATTTATTTAGGCCTATTATTATTCGTCTTTCCTATTCTTTCTTTAGTGCTCATGCGCGAAAACCAAAGAGAATTTAAACAAAAAAGAAACGGGCTATATCAAAAATTAACGGATAGTATTTTAGGTATTAGCGACTGGGTTATCAGCGGTCGGTCGAAAAGCTTTATAGAGGAATATGAAAAAGAGGAAGCGATTGTTGCGCAAATCAACTATAAACTTGTTCAATTTACTCGGTGGCGCAACTTTGCTTCCCAAGCAGTTGCGGCATTGATTATCCTTTCTCTCGTTTTCTGGTCTAGTAAGCAATATATCGATGGCGCTATTCCTGTTACATTAATTGCTGCTATTATTCTAGTTGCCTTACCAATCTTGGACGCTTTTCTAGTCGTTTCTGATGCATTTGAAAAACTGCCAGCCTATCAAGACTCGCTAGCTAGACTTAACAAACTAAATGTTCCTGAACAAAAAAACGAAAGAGTTCGTCCGATCTTGGACACCGATATAGTCAATATTCAAGTTGATCAAATTTCTTATCAGTATGAGAAAGAACAAACTTTATCCCTATCTAATGTAAGTTTAGATATTCCACAGGGGAAAAAGATTGCCATTATCGGTAGAAGCGGTGCTGGTAAATCAACCTTACTGAAATTGATTCAAGGAGTAATCCAGCCAACAACAGGAAGAGTCACTTATAATGGAGAGACATCTGCTTCGTTTCATGCAGAGACTTCTTCGATTATATCTGTGCTCAATCAAACACCTCACCTCTTTGCAACAACCTTACGAAATAATATTTTACTAGGGGTAGAAGAAGCATCCGATGAAGAACTAATAAAAGCGATTAAAGCGGCTCAATTAGAGGAGTTAATTTCCTCCTTGCCAAATGGGTTGGATACTTTTATGGAGGAAACTGGCCAACGTTTTTCTGGCGGAGAGAGACAAAGAGTAGCACTAGCCAGAATATTGCTCCAAAAGACTCCTATTGTTATTATGGATGAACCAAATGCCAGTCTTGACCCAAAAACAGAAAAAGCATTGCTTGAAACAATCTTTACAACATTGGAAGGAAAAACAATCATCTGGATTACCCATCATCTTGTAGGTGTAGAAGAGATGGATGAAATTATCTTTATGGATCAAGGAGAGATCGTTCTGAGAGGAAGCCATCAAGAACTGCTAGCTACAAGCAGCCGCTACCAGCAATTATATGCATTAGATCATCCAGAATAAATCCGATAATAGGCGAGTCTTCATTAAAGAAGGCCGCCTTAATGTTTTATTTGTTTCGGTTCTTCCTCTGTTACCTTTTCACTCTTCGGTTTTCGCAAAAGAGCCTTTGAGGATACCTCTTTACTAAGACATGTTGAACAGCCTGCCCTGCTCTTAAAAATTTAATGAATAACATCTTCTACTTTTGCTTCTGTTACTTGGATTAAATTGTTAACTTCCATTTCAATTTGAACACCAATCTTCCCTCCACTAACAATAATTGAGGATTGTTTGTTCACACTCTCATCCAGGATTGTCTCATATTTTTTCTTCATGCCGATTGGCGAACAGCCACCCCGAATATAACCAGTTGTTTTTTGAATATCCTTTACGGCAATCATTTCTAGCTTTTTTGCATTGACTACTTTTGCTGCCTTTTTTAAATCAAGCTCTGCTTCAACAGGGATAACAAATACATAAATTCCATTCCCCGTATCTTTCACCACAAGTGTTTTATACACCATTTCGGTTTCTTTACCAATCTTACCCGCAACGGATATACCATCGATTTTTCCATCCTTATTTTCATAGGTATGTACACTGTAGGGAATCTTTTCGGCATCCAAAATTCGCATTGCATTTGTTTTGGTAATAGCCATAGCTATATACACTTCCTTTCCTAACGCTGGTAAATTTTCTCTAATTAAACCATATCATATCGCCACCCAAAATGAGTATTAATTATTGCAGAACCAAAGCATCATATTCTTCATATAGTATGGAAAGTAGAAATCGACTTGCTGGGAGGAATAAAATGAAACCGACCTATCAAGATGCCCTTGCCTATTTCGGGGTGAGCGGTGCACATCCAGGTGGATTAACATTAACAAAGTTTTTATTGGAACAAGAAAAAATTACGAGCCATACAACATTACTTGATGGCGGCTGCGGCACAGGCCAAACATCAGCTTATATAAAAAAGAACTATCCTTGTGCTGTTACAAGTATTGATTATCATCCTACAATGGTGAAAAGAGCAAAAGAACGATTTAAAAAAGAAAAGCTGTCGATCCAATTAGTGCAAGGAAGCCTAGAGAAGATGCCCTTTCCTTCCAACAGCTTTGACATCATTTTAATAGAATCTGTACTAATTTTCACTAATTGCAAAAACTCCCTTGCCGAAATTAAAAGAGTACTCAAACCAGGCGGCATCCTACTATTGTTAGAAATGACGGCAGAAAGAAGTCTCCATGCAATAGAACAACAGAATATGTGTGAAGTATATGGAATTGAAAAGGTTTATACAGAAAAAGAATGGATATATTTAATGACGGAAGCTGGTTTTCCCAAAGTAGAAATAAAACTTGGGCACTCTGTTTTTTCCCATATGATGACGGGAATGGAAAAAGAAGATGAAGCAATTGATAGAACCGTACCAACGAATGTCCAATTAGAAGGTAAATTGATGGACCATTCCTATATTCTTTATACCTATGGTGATATAATCGGTTATCGAGTCTATAGAGCTAGTTTGTAAAAAAAGGAGGTTACTCAAAAAGATTAGCATCCATTTGAGTAACCTCCTTTTTTATTTTCAGCTGTCCTTTAGTAAAGCTTTATGAATCCATATAGCTGCTTGCGATCCTTCTCCCATTGCGATTGTAACCTGCTCCGAATGAGCCACAACATCACCCGCTGCCCAAACCCCATCTATATTGGTCATTTTCGTACGCGCATTTACGATTATATGATTATTTTCCATTATCTCGACCCCTAAAGGCACTGCCAAATCTGACTTTACTTTATTCCCGCCAAATGCAATAAAACTATGACTCGTCTCGAGCATCTTCCCATTTCCCAATACATACCCTTTGATTTGGGAATCATCTGCTAATACACGATCTATTCTCTCTGTAAAAACGGAAATTCCACTATCACTTAATTGTCTTCCCAGCTTTTCGCAAATAGCCTCCCCACCATGATTAATATACGTAATATCACTTGTCCAATACAACAAAGTAAGGGCCATATTTGCCCCGACACTTCCATTTCCAATCACTATTGTTTTTTTATCCTTTACTTCATATCCATCACAATCCGGGCATAAATAAACACTGATTCCAAGACAAGGATACAATTCTGTAAATGGAGGAATATTATCCATGACACCTGTTGCAAGCAAAATTTTCCGAGATTGAAACAAGCCTTTTGCCGTTGCTGCCGTAAAATGCCCCTCTTCCTTCTTTAAAGAAGTAACAGTACTCTTCAGAAACTCTACCCCAAGGTTTTCTGCCTGCTTCCTTCCTAAGCTCCGCAATTCTGAGCCGCTGATTCCATCAGGATATCCTAAAATATTATGATAGCTTTTACATATCGTAGATCGACCATCCTCTGCATCAATAATAAGCACATCATGATTATATCTTCCTAATTGAATCGCTGCCTGCAATCCTGCTATGCCACCGCCTATAATAATGCAATCAAGAACTTCGGCCATCTTTTTCCCTTCTTTCTTTTAGTCAATCCTGTTTCTTTAGTTTTTACGTGGAAACTATTCTTATTCTTCCAAAATACTGTCCGAAATGGGCAAAATTAAAAAATGGCTATGTATTACGGGATTCCCGAATACATAGCCATTTAATCCTATCTTATGAAGATACTACTTCTTCTTTAAAGAATTGCGGTAAGTGTTCTTTATGTGCTTCTAGCATTTCATCCAAAATTTGTTTTGCCACTTTGTCTGACGGCAACAACGGATTAATCGTCATAGCTAATAATGCTGTATGATAATTCCCGGTAACTGCCGCTTCTGCTGCCACTCTTTCAAAGGACTTAATTTGTTGAACAAGTCCGCGAACTGCAACAGGTAAATCGCCGATTGCAATCGGTTTTGGACCATCCTTTGTGATAATACTGCTAATTTCTACCGCTGATTCATCTGGAATGCTTGCAATAGCTCCATTATTTATTGTATTGACAGGCTGAATATCTCTTCTGTCATTGTACATAGAATCAATTAAGCTGCAAGCTGCATCACTATAATAAGCGCCACCTCTTTTTTCTAGCTGCGGCGGTTTTATGTCTAAGTTTTCATCTTTATAAAGTTCAAACAGCTCTTTTTCTAATTGCTGAACGACTTCAGCACGTGTACCTTGTTCTGCTGCTTCTTCCAGCTCATTTTGCAGCATTTCTGATTGCTTATAATAATAACGGTGATACCCACATGGAATAACTCCTAATGCTTTTATAAAGTCTGGCTCCCAGTCAATAGCAGCAATATTCCTCATCGTATCACTTTTATGCTTCGACATTTTCTCTAAAAATTCTGGTGTAATGTTCTCCCCATCTAAGTATACATTTAACCCGAATACCATATGGTTCAAGCCAGCAAAATCAACGTGTACACGACTAGATTCTACTTCTAATAGCTTAGCGATACCCATTTGGATAGAAATCGGTACATTACATAACCCGACAATCTTTTTCCAATTACTATGACGAAGAACAGCTTCTGTCACCATTCCAGCTGGGTTTGTAAAGTTAATGAGCCAAGCGTTTGGACAAAGCTCTTCCATATCCTTTACAATATCTAAAATGATAGGAATGGTTCTTAATCCTTTAAACAGTCCTCCTGGACCATTCGTTTCTTGTCCAATCACATTATACTTTAGAGGAATTCTTTCATCTTTTGCACGTGCAGCTAGTAAACCAACTCGAAATTGAGTTGTAACAAAATCAGCATCCTTAAGCGCTTCTCTTCGATCTAGAGTTAAGTGAATTTCAATTGGTAAACCTGCTTTCTTCACCATTCTCTTCGCTAGATTTCCAACAATATTAAGCTTTTCTTGTCCTTCAGGAATATCTACTAACCAAAGTTCCCGCACAGGTAATGAATCATATCGCTTAATAAATCCTTCCACTAATTCAGGTGTGTAGCTTGACCCACCGCCAATAGTAACAATTTTAATCCCTTTTCCCATAATAGATCGCCTTCCTTTTCCGTTTATTTCTGCAATCCCTTACAAAATTACCGATAAAAATCAAACGAATATCTCTTCACTTACAACCTTAACGTCTAACTAGTCCCGAGTAAATAGGATGCTGGGAAATAGGTTTTTTTCACACATATTGGAACGTGTTCCAAAAGAAAAACATGCTGTTCCACAAGGAATACTGCCCCCTCTAAAAAAACAATAGAATTCCTTTGCTCTATTTGCTTATAAAAAAACTTGATAAAGAGCTTTTACCCTTTATCAAGTGACTTTTTCCGAGTGCTTGCCCGGAATATTAATTGATTAATTACTTCCGATAACATTAGACCCATTGCAATAGATCCTGAAATTAAGCAGACCTTTGCTGCTAAGCTTACCGCTACATAATAATTATTCTCGACAAAATTACGCATCGCATTATAAGCAGCTCCCCCCGGAACTAAAGGAATGATCCCAGCGACACTAAATATAATAACTGGTGATTTATATATTCTGGCGAACACTTGACTTATGACGGCGACAAGAAAAGAGCCAGACAAGGCCGCAATTACTTCATTTTGATGAAAATGAACAATTGTCCAATATGCCATCCATCCAATTGTCCCTGCAAATCCACATTGGATTAATAATTTCCGAGGAATATGAAAAATAATTCCAAAGCCAAACGTTGCAACAAAGCTAGTTATTGCCTGTGCTAAAAATTCATTCATTACTTATTCCTCTCCTTAAAAAATAAAAAATGCAACGGCGATCCCTGAACCAATTGCTGTAGCTGTTAAAAAAGCCTCTGCTCCTTTTGAAATACCAGATACTAAATGACCTGCTATTAGATCCCGCACTGCATTTGTAATAAGCAAACCTGGTACAAGCGGCATTACAGAGCCGATAATAATCTTATCCACCTCTTGTCCAAAGCCAATGGAAACAGAGAAAAAAGCCACTAGCCCAATAACAAAGGCTGCCGATAACTCAGCAAAAAACTTTATTTGCAAAGCTTTGTGAAAATACAAGGAACACAAAAAGCCTAAACCACCAGCTAGCAAGGCAGGGATAAAATCTCCCCAAACTCCATTGAACATGATTAAAAAACAACCACTTGCAATGGCAGCTGCGATGACTTGAAAGGAATCCGAATACGTACATTTTTCATCTTCCACATCTTTCAATAAATGGTACGCTTCCTTCATACTTACTGTTCCTGTACTTATTTTACGAGAAATATCATTTACACGAGCTACCTTTTCTAAATTAGTTGTCCGCTCAATAATCCGATTTAATTTCGTCTTTGTCGGTTCTTCCCCTTCTAATGATAAAATAATGCCTGTTGGGGTAACAAAGCAGTCAGAATCGGTCACACCATAAGCAGTTGCAATTCTTGTCATCGTATCTTCTACTCGATGGGTCTCCGCTCCATTTTGCAGCATAATACTTCCTGCTAATATGCAGATCTCCATAATGTCATATGTTTTTTCCACTGATATATATGTCATACTATCTCTCCAACTAGAACAGTATAGGTACTCTCAAAATCATCCACAAGAAGTTTCATCTCATTAGTACTTTTAGCATTCTTTATTAGTCATTTAAAAAAGCTATTTTTATCATAAGCAACAAATTACAGTTTATATGAAATATGGCTATTTTATCAATAATTGAAGGGAAAATAAAATAGAGGAATTTTTATTAACAAAACAGAAGAGTGAAAAAAATTTTTTCCAAAATAAAAAGTCCATTATGACATCAAATGGACTAAAAAAATAACATATAGTGTTTTTTATTAATCGTTCTGAATGCCAAATCTCGCATTGATTTGACCACGGAGCATTTGCTTTTTGACTTTCCGCTCTTCTTCTTCCTTGTTTTTTTTCATAATCTCTTGTCTAATTTCATGTGTCCGAACTCCTTCTTCTCGTTTATTAGCAATCTCAATCAGTCTTTCTACATCAGAGAATGAATATTTTCTATTTCCTCTTTCTGGTCTCTCCGGAAAAATTAATTTTCGCTGTTCATAATATCGAATTTGTCTTTCCGTTAATCCAGTTAGTTCACTTACAACACCAATAGTAATGACCTTTCTTTTCTTATAGGACGGTTCATGATCCATTACATCTCACCTCATGAAGTAAAGTAGTATTCTCATTTATCCTAATTATAATACTTTTCAGATAAAACAGAACACCTTTTGTTATATTTCCTAACATAAAATTAAAAAATAGGTAAGATTTCCTTACATTTTTAATGATTTTTTCTTTACTTTTCGTTAAAATGCTAAATGTATAAACTATTTCTTATTTTCCAGCCAAGGAATAGGTAATAGGTATTATTTTTTGTAAATGGAGAGGAGCCTTCTTAGATGATAACCAAAGAAGCAGTCGATTTAGCTAAAAAGATTGTGGAACTTGATCTTTTGAGAGACGAAATTTGGGAACACTTAGCAGAAGTTGCGGGTGAACACGCCCATGAACTTCTTCGAATTGTTCAGAATAGCTAAACAAACTGTATAACCTTTACAATTCATGTTGTTATATAGAGGAATTCCCAATCAAAAACGATTGATGGATTCCTTTTTTGTTTATAAACAGTGACTCTATCATTCATTAACTTTCAAAGAAACAAATCATATTACTTTATTGTTAATAAACTTAACATCATTTTATAAGAATTTACCTACAATCGCAAGTGATTGTCTATTTCTTTTAATAATCTAACAAAAAAACCATCCGTTAAGTCCCCAATAAAATGGGGAACTAACAGATGGTTGTGATCATTAAATACTAACATCTTTCTTTTTGAAAAACCAAAAAGTGATGATCATGATTATCGCATAGTAGATAAATAAGATACCTAGAGACATCGGCATGGTTATTGTTTCGATTATTTTATCTTTAAACAAGAAAACCGTTTGGTCTAAGTGTGGGAACACTAACAGTTTTAGCCAGGCATACTTTTCAGCTAACGATTGAATAAGTTGACCAATTGTTGAGGAAACAAACAATATAAATACCCCAACTCCCACTGCGATTGCTTGATTTTTGAATAATGTCGATAGCATAAAGGATAAAGTTAATACAAACAATAATCCCGGTAAATAATATAGGATGCTTTTCAAAAAGAACGGTCCACCACTTGCTACAATTTGGTCAACTGTCCCAAAAACAAGCACTTTATCTTCAAAATTTCCAACTCCGAAAAATACAATACTTACTAAATAGCCAACACCCATTAAGAACGCAATTAATATGGCAGTATATATCAATAAAGCAATATATTTAGATAGTAGGATTGCCCAACGCTTATATGGTCGAATCAACAATTGCTTAATGGTTCCATCTGAGAATTCCGAGGAAACGCTACCCGCACATATAATTACCACAAATAAAGTTACTAGAGATTTCATTCCAATAACTATTCCATTCATATTGGACCAAGTATTTGAATACGGACTGACGTCCTGCTTTAAATTATTTTGATAATCTTGGATTTTCGTTTCAATCGATTCTTTCGTATCATCCCAATCAAAATCTTTTCCACTTTTCATTAAAGTATCTTCTGTTTCAGCTGTAGGCAGTTTCTGTTCCAGTTCATTTATTTCTGCTTGTACTTTTGCACGCCAGTCATCTCCTTTATATTGGGGAGTTATCTTCGTTTCCAAGAAACTTCCGCCAATAAGGGCAAATAAGAGAATGATGGGAAATATCCAGCTGTTTTTCTTTTCCCAAATCTTTATAAGTTCATTTTGTACTAATCCAATCATTTTGTTTCCTCCTCTCTCTTCTGATTGGTTATTTCTAAGAAGCGATCCTCTAATGTAGCTTTTACAACATAAATGCCGTATACAGCAACATTGTTCTCGACAAACAATTTATTAACAAGAGGAATCGTTTCTTTAGGCAGCTTCGCCATCAACTCTCTGCCTTTCACGGAACTTTCCGCGACTTCATATTCACTATTACGAAGGAGTTCAACTGCTTTTTCGGGCGAGTCTAATTCAAACGTTACTTCCCTTACACTTACTTCTTCATCCGAAACTGTTTCGTCCATATTAGAAATATGAATTAATTTTCCCTTTTCAATAATCGCAAATCGATGACACATTAATTGCATTTCCGATAAAAGGTGAGAGGATACTAAAACAGAAATCCCTTCACTCGCTAATAAATGCAAATAATCACGAAATTCGCGAATCCCTTGGGGGTCTAAACCATTTGTAGGTTCATCTAGAATAAGAAGTGCTGGTTTATGTAATAACGCCTGAGCAACTCCAAGACGCTGCCTCATACCAAGCGAATAGGTCTTCACTTTTTGATGAATGGCATTTTCTAATCCTACTAGTTTAATAACTTCATTAAAGCGTTCTTCTGAAATTGGCTCCTTAGCCATTCTTGCATAATGCTTTAAATTCTTATATCCACTCATATATTTATAGAACTCAGGATTTTCTACAATCGCACCTAAGCTGCTCATCGCTTCTGAAAAATTATCATCCACATTATAGCTATCGATGATTACTTTTCCATTCGTTCTATTTATTAGGTTAACAATCATGCGGATAATCGTTGTTTTCCCCGCTCCGTTAGGACCTAATAATCCGAATATCTCCCCTTTTTCCACAGAAAAACTAACATTATCAACAATGTTTCTGCCTTTAATTCTCTTAGTGAGATTTGTGACCTCTAATGCATTTAAGCTCATTTTTTTCTCCCTTCTATATAATTGCTCTTAAGTAGTTCCGTCTACCCACAAGATGTATTCCTTCACTTTCCGTATACTAATACGGTTTTTTTTTAGGAAAAGTTTCAATTAAATAAACTTTTTTGGAAATTTTTTTCTCCATACTGACAACACGCTGGCTGATTACATATTTTTTCTAGTGGGAGCAGACCAAATCCGCTATAACTCTTAGGAAAAATAAATAAAAAACCGCTCGCCTTTGATTTATTCAGAGGGAACGGCTATGGATATTCCTATAGAACTTGTATGTTTAAACAGTGGTTGTAGATAAATTGTTAATAAGTTCTTGAACTGATTTATACTCATAACCAAGATCTTTTGCTACTGGAGCAGAGGTGATTTTTCCAGCAAAAGTATTTACACCTTGTTTAATAGCGTAATTCGTTTCAATTGCCGCTACTGCGCCTAGATTAGCAATTTGAAGTGCATATGGCATTGTTACATTTGTTAAGGCAATCGTAGATGTTCTCGGAACAGCACCAGGCATATTTGCTACAGCATAATGCACAACTCCATGCTTCACATAGGTAGGATTATCATGGGTAGTGATATGATCTACTGTTTCAAAAATCCCGCCTTGATCAATTGCCACATCCACAATAACAGAACCTGGAGCCATCTTCTTCACCATCGCTTCTGTTACTAGCTTCGGTGCCTTTGCACCTGGAATTAATACAGCACCAATCACCAAATCTGCATTCACCACAGCTTCTTCAATGTTTACTGGGTTAGAAATAACAGTACTTAGGCTTGCACCAAATTGATTATCTAACTCTCTTAATCTTTCTGGATTTAAGTCTAACAGCGTTACATTCGCCCCTAGGCCAATGGCAATTTTCGCTGCATTCATTCCCACAACTCCACCGCCAATGATGGTTACATTCCCTTTTTTGACACCAGGGACACCTGCTAATAAGATTCCCTTTCCTCCATGAGGCTTTTCTAAGAACTGAGCACCAATTTGAACAGCCATTCTTCCTGCAACCTCACTCATTGGTGTCAATAATGGTAATTTACCATTTACTTCAATTGTTTCATAAGCGATTCCAGTCACACCATTCTCTGTTAACGCCTTTGCTAGTTCCTGTTCTGCCGCTAAATGTAAGTACGTAAATAAAATAAGTCCTTTACGGAAATATTGGTATTCTGAAGCGAGCGGTTCTTTTACTTTTATAATCATTTCTGCTGTATTCCATACTCGAGCAGCTGAGTCGATTATCTGCGCACCCGCCGCCGTATATTCTTCATCTGTAAAGCCACTGCCGATTCCTGCATTTTGTTCTACTAAAATTTCGTGACCGCCATTCTTTAAATAAGACACACCGGAAGGAGTAATTGCGACCCTATTTTCATTGTTTTTAATTTCCTTTGGGATACCAATAATCATGAGAATTCCCCCTTGTGATAAAAACTAACATTAATTGTTAGTTGTGTTAATATTATAATAGGACGAATTCAGAAAATTATCTTTGTTAAAATTAATGAAACAAAAATCGCTCATTTGTGAAAAAACACAAAGGGAAAAGAGGAAAGGTTTCTAATCCTATTTCTATTCTTTCTGCCAATGCATTAATTTTAAATCTAAGTAGATCATAAATTTTTGACTAGGAACCGACAAATCCACTTCCATGATTTCTACCATCCGCTTTAAACGATAAGTAAGCGTATTAGGATGGATGTGCAAACGCGCAGCTGTCTTTTGAATATTTTCACTTTCATCTAAGTAAGCCTCTAGTGTTGCTAATAATTCTGTATGATGGGTTGAATCATATTTTTTTAGATTTCGAATGGCAACATTTTCCGATCCATCTTGTCTTCGTTTTTCTAAAAGGATATCTAAAAACTGATAGATACCTAACTCTTGGTAGTGAACGAATGCCCCTGCTTCCTGAGGGAATTTCTCACGTACCTCTAAAACAGTCCTCGCTTCTCTGAAACTCTTTGGTATATCTCGATGCTGTTTGTAAATCCCTCCAAAGGAACCCCTTACTTCTTTAATAGAAAATCTTTCTTCTAGGTTTTGTTGAAAACTTTTAATGAATTTTTTATAACAAGCAATAGAGTCCCCGTTATCCTCAAGGGGAGTTGCCAAAATAATTAATTCGTTATCTTCAATAGTGGAGAAAGAAATTTTTACATCTTGGGATACCTTTAATAGATAGAGGATATGCTTTTCTATTTCCTTTGTAATCATTTTAGAAAACGGAAAAATCATCACCGTAAAGCAAGCTGCTGCAGACATTCCCATTTCCTTTAATTTTTCGTCTATATCTGTCTCTTTCACATACCCAGTTAACATTCTCCAAAAAAATTCTTGATTGTCCTGTAAAGTAGGAGTTTTGCTTGTAGCAAAGCGTGACAATAAATGACGCGCTACTGATGCCGCGTTCTCTAAAAACCCCATCTTTTCTTCTGTTAGAGAGGTACCCATTTCAATGGCCCAAATATATCCGATTACCTCCTCCCCTCTCCAAATGGAAACTGCCACCCGATTTCCAAGGCCGATTTCCTTTTTCTCTTTAATTCGAATTGGCTTTTTACTTTGAAGAAGCTGCGGAATCACCCCATCCTTCCATAAACGATTGATTACCCTCTCCGGAACCCTGCGGCTAATTATGGTAGAGATTCTGACCATATCCGTTTCTTCGTCATGACTGCTGTATACTAGCACACGATGATGAGGATCCTCCAACGTAATCGGACATCCTAATAATTCACTAACATGATCTACAAAACTTTCAAGGGAATCATACATATCCCTTCTAAACGGGTTTCGCGGCTCAGCTGTCATCCATCTACTCCTCTCCAAAACGCTTACTAAAATCGTTCAATCTTGTTATATCTTTATTTTATCTCGTTTATAACGCTTTCAACAATAAGAATCTTTAGAAGATTATATTCTTTCGGCCAAAACGGTATCACTTCTCGTTTGCTTGTTCTCGCCAGTAAAACCTAAGATGGGTTGGTTCCCTTTTACCTTTTCTTCAACAAAAAACCTTTCAAAAGAATTTACTCCTTTGAAAGGTCTGTCACGCAGGATTAAATCAGCCGTTTTTTAGGCTTGCTTCCATTAATATCCTTGTTTCTTTTATCCTTTGCATATTATAGGATGATTCCTGCATTAATGTCTCATCTATATAAGCAGGATGGGTCATTACTTCAATGCTTGTTCCAGGTTTCACACGCTCTCCTAATTTTTCAAAATAATTCTCTGTAATTCCCTCACCATAGAAATCATCAAGAAAAACATCTGTTAATGTTGGAATATCCGTAAAATGAGTGCCTCCATTTCTTACAGGTAATTTATATTTTTCCGAAAGCTTTTTAATTACCGGATAAAATTCTTTTATTCCATGCATATGATGATGACTATCTAAATGGGAAGGGGCAAGGCCGGCATTTAAGCACTTTTCAATTTGTGCGGTCCATTCTCTTTCTAAATCATCTAAGCTTATAGATTCTGGATCGCCATATACAAAAGGCTGCTTTTTAAAATTACCAGACTCATCTACAAGTGTTGGAACATCATGTAAAAGTGGCCTTCCCCATGTTAATACAAGATGGACACCAACTTTTAAAGAAGGTGTCTCCTTTGCTAAAGTGATGGCATGCTTTGTTGCTGTTGCATTCATCATCATGGTTGCGGAAGTAACAATTCCCTTAAGATGGGAATCAACAATTCCATAATTAACTCCTCGGCTAAAACCAAAATCATCTGCATTAATGATTATTTTTGTCATGGATTCGTCTCCTTTTAAAGCTAGTCACATTCAGCATAACTCCGCTTTTTACATACGAATACTTTCCTTTTCCGTGAAAAACTGTGGTAAATATTCCTTATGTGCTTCAAGCATCTCATCTAGGATCAGTTTAGCAATTCGATCGCTTGGGACAAGGGGATTAATGGTCATAGCAAGCAATGCCTTATCATAGTCACCGGAAATAGCTGCTTCTATCGCTACCCTTTCAAAGGACTTGATTTGGGTTACTAATCCTTGAACTGCTACTGGAAGTTCTCCCACTGTTATTGGCTTGGGACCATCCTTTGTAATTATACAGCTTACTTCTACCGCTGATTCATATGGAATTCCTGTAATGGCACCATGATTAGCAGTATTCACCGCTTGAATATCACATTTATCTGTATAAATGGAGCAAATTAAACGTACAGCAGCGTCACTATAGTAAGCTCCTCCGCGCTTTTCTAACTGAGGAGGCTTAATCGCTAATTCTGGATCTTTATATAATTCAAACAAACCCTCTTCTAACTTCTGTACAACCTCTGCTCGCGTTTCCCCCTTTTCTGCTTCCTTTAATTCCTGAGCGAGCACATCTCCTGTTTTATAATAATAGTTGTGATAAGGGCAAGGAAATAAATTCAATCCTCTTAAAAACGAAGGTTCCCAGCCCATCGCGTGAATATTTTGCATCGTAATAGCCTTTTTCGGATCTGTGATTAACTTAATGACCTGTTCCTTTACACTTTTACCATCTATATAAACGTCTAGCCCGTAAACCATATGATTTAACCCTGCAAAATCAATTCTCACTCTGGCAGGATCAACTGCTAGTAAATCAGCAACCCCCCGTTCCATCCCGATTGGCACATTACACAAGCCAGCAACTTTTGTGATACGACTGTGGCGAAGAACTGCTTCTGTTACCATTCCAGCTGGATTTGTAAAATTTATGAGCCAGGCATTCGGACAAAGCTCCTCCATTTCTTTCGCTATTTCCAAAATAACCGGAATAGTTCGAAAAGCTTTAAATAACCCCCCAGGTCCATTTGTTTCCTGTCCGATGACTCCATACTTCAAAGGGATTTTTTCATCAAGTGCTCTTGCAGCGAGCTGACCGACTCGTAATTGTGTTGTAACAAAATCCGCTCCCTCCAGAGCCTTTTTTCGATCCAGCGTAAGGAAAATATCAATAGAAACTCCCGCTTTCTTTACCATTCTACGCGCAAGCTCCCCAACAATTTCTAACTTTTCCTTTCCTTCCTCAATATCTACCAGCCAAATTTCTTTAACTGGTAACTCGTTATGATATTTAATAAAGCCTTCTATTAGTTCCGGTGTATAGCTTGAGCCACCTCCAATAGTTACAATTTTTAAACCGCGACTCATTCTACCGACCCCTTTCTCGTTGTCTGTTGCATACACTCCTGCCGTAAATCAATTATTTCAACCGCAAGATCCTTCAATGTCATTGCATTCATTAAGTGATCCTGTGCATGAATAAGAATAATCGGAATCATAAATTGATCTCCGCCGGCTTCAAGATGGAGTAATTTGGTCTGGATTTTATGAGCCTCCGATAGTTCTGCTTCCGACTCTGTTATCTTCTTTTTGGCTTCAGCAAAATCCTTTTTTTTCGCGTCTTGAATTGCTTCCATCGCAAAGCTTCTCGCATTTCCACTATGTAATATCAGCTGAAAGGAGAGTTGGTATAATTCTTCCTTATTCATGTTTGCACCCTTCTTCCTTTAGAGACTAACTGAATCCGAATCTTTCGTAAGCTCTGTTTTATTTTTGGAATCAATTTTTACTTGTGCATAAACAAATGGTAAATAAACAACTGTTGATATCACTAAATTTAATGCTGCCAAACCAGCTCCCCAAAAGCTTCCCCCCGTCGCTAAGTACCCGCCAATTATCGGTGGTGTAACCCATGGAATCTTAGCCGTTACCGGTGGAACGATGCCATACTGCACAGCAAGATAAGAAATGACAGTTGTAATAACTGGCCCAATTACAAATGGAATAAACCAAATAGGGTTTAAGACGATTGGCAAACCAAAAAGGATTGGTTCATTAATTTGGAATACCCCAGGCGCCCCGCCAAGACCAATCATTTGTTTATACCGTTTTCTCCCTGCAATTATCATCGCAATAATTAATCCTAAAGTAGCACCTGATCCGCCCAAGTAAACAAATGCATCTAGGAAGGATCCAGCTAATATATGATATTCTCCTAATGCTTGAATTCCTGATTGCGCTAAATCAATGTTTTCTGCTCCTGTTTTTTCAAATAATGGTGTCGTAATCCCACCTAATATGTTTGGACCATGAAGTCCAACCATCCAGAATAAATGCACTAATAAAACAATTAATACTGCAAATGGAAGAGAATCAACTGCATTTGTTAATGGAGAGACAATAACCGTATTTAACCAATCATTTAGAACTTTTCCATCTGTTATCATTCTGAAGATAACGCCAAACACGCCAACTAGAAAAATAGTTCCCATACCTGGTACTAATTTTGCAAAGGATTTAGAAACAGCTGGCGGTACTCCATCTGGCATTTTGATGATTAAAGCCTTGATTTTCGATAAACGCAAGAAAATTTCTGTGGCGATTATCGCTACGATAATAGCAGTAAAAAGGGCAGTGGCATTGAAGTAATTGACAGATACTAGCCCCCAGACTCCACCTGCAACTGTTTCAGTAGCAGCTTCATCTATTGGTAACGTGACACTTGCTGTTTGGGGCAAAAGTAAAAAGAAACATGCAGCAGAAATAAGCATTGCTTCAAACCCTTCATCCCCATAGGATCTAGCTAATTTATAGGAAATCCCAAAGACTGCAAATACAGAAAGAAAAGCAAATGTTCCAAACCATATGTCCCCACCCAAAGTCGACCAGTTAGCTCCGAATATTGCTTCCATCATTTTTCCATAAGGGGGAATAATTTGACCTAGATTATTAAAAAGTACAGCAAATGAACCTACAATGGTAATAGCAATCATTCCAATTAACGTATTCCTGATAGCAAGCAAATGTCTTTGATTACCAAGCTTTAATGCAAAAGGCATAATATATTTTTCAATAAATCCCATCATCTCTTTATTCCCCCTTTATTAAAGCTGTGGCATGTTCTAACACTTTTTCACCATTACATAATCCATAGTCCTGTGGATTAATTGTTGCAACTGGAATTCCTCTTTGGTCGCCGGCTTTTTTTACTTGTGGTAATAGAAATCGTACTTGAGGACCTAACAAAATAACATCAGCTTTCTCTATCTCGTTGTTCACTTCTGAGGCTGCTATTGCCCAAATCTTGCAGTCTATCCCTTGGTTTCTGGCACTTTGCTCCATCTTTGAAACTAATAAACTTGTAGACATTCCGGCTGAACAACATAGTAAAATATTCACTATTCCATCCCCTTTTAATTGATAGATTATTCCGATATTTCATTCTAAAAAATGTTTCCTTTCGTACGTCTTTTTATCAGCCACCCTTCTTCGGAAAGTAGTAATATCTTATATTCATATTGTAATAACAAATATGACATATTTCAATACAAATTTATTTGTTACTACAAATTTGTTATTTATTTGCTTATTAGGAATAGAAAAGATATTCTATATTTAGGGACAATATGGAGGGAAACGATTGTGGAAGAAACGAACAAAGATGCTGCGCTACACTCGATTGTAAAAGAGTCCATTATCGACATGATTAAAAGCGGCGAATATCAACCAAATACTAAATTACCAACCGAAGCTGAATTTTGTAACACATTCGGTGTCAGCAGAACAACGATTCGCACAGCCCTTCAACAACTAACAGTTGAGGGCTATGTTTATCGAGTACAAGGAAAAGGTACCTTTGTAGCCGAAAATAAAATCAAACAATCTTTAACTAGTACAGTAGAGCAATTCTCTGAACAAATTACTTTGCAAGGGAAAGCCCCTTCTATCAAGGTGCTTCAGCTGAAGGTTATTGAAGCGACCGATTTTCTAGCTAAGCAATTCAACCAAAATATAGGGGATCCCGTTAACTGCTTAGAACGCATGCGTTATGTAAATGATGCTCCACTACAATATGAAATCTCTTATCTGCCTTGGCACAAGGCACCAGGATTAGATAGCGCTGCTTGCGAAAAATCTTTATACAAGATGTTGGAAACGAAGTATAATATTAAAATCCGCAAAACAATAGAGCACTTAGAATTAGTTTTAGCAGATGACACTATTTCTAAGAAATTGGAAATTCCTGCAGGATCCCCTTGCTTTCTACTTGAAACCTTTGCTTATGCAGAAGATGAAACTGCCATTGAATACTCCAAAACTATTTTCCGAGGAGACAGAGCACACTTTGTTATTGAGCGGAATTATTGAAGAAGGCAATCAAAAGGATATTTGTAATAACAAATATCCTTTTTTGTTCCAACTGTTTTTCCTCTATTCTCTTCATTCTAACTTCCCTTTCCTAGCCTTCTCCCTCGCCTAGTTTTCCACAATAAATCCACAGAACATCTTTTCTCCTACTAAATATCACCTGATTCCTACTTGGTTTTCCACAAATACAATAAAAATCACCTGCGTTATCCACATACCATCCACAAAATTAGTATATTTATCCACAAAAAGACCGGTTATCCCATAAGCATGTTCTAACCGGTCCTTCATCTATTATGCTGCTAATTTTGAGTTAACATTTGAATTGATTTTATTTTTACTAAACGACTTACTAAGATGACACCAATGATGGATCCTGCAAAACTGCTAACAGCAAAGGATGGCAAATAAAAGAGAGCACCCGTTTTTGTCCCTAAGAAAAACGATGCATATGGTACTGCCACTAAGGAGGCGATGACGCCTGTTCCAATAAATTCACCTAAAGCTGCAAAGATTGGCTTAGCTGTTTTATGAAATAGATAGCCTGCCAAAAGTGCGCCAATCATACTTCCTGGAAATGCTAATAAGGATCCCGTTCCTAATAGGTTTCTTAACAAGGAAGTAGCAAAAGCGATGATAACTGCTGGAACCGGTCCAAGTATTGCTCCCGCTATTACATTTAAAGCATGCTGAACAGGATATGCCTTGGCAATACCTGCCGGAAACCATACTAAGGTTGAGCCATATGTCCCAATTGCCGTAAACATGGCCATAATCACCAATAATTTAATTCTTTTCATCGTAATTATTTCCTCCACTCAAAATAGTTTTAAGCATGGAGACTAAGCAAACCTTCTATTGACTCGTAGACCCATAAGGCTTACAGGGCAATTACACGACAGCTTTTTACAAACTAAAAAAGCCAGATCTAAATAGACCTGACTGCTAAAGTCAAAAGAAATAGAGTGAATCCGCTACTTCCCTACGCTGGTATGATCCAGATCAGGTCGTTAGGGTTAAAAAACGAATTTGTTTTTCTCTCAGCCACCAACTGGCACCCCTAGTAGTCCATATATGCTTATACCTTCATTTTAACTTATTTCATTTAGGACGCAAAGAATTATTCTCATTGTTTCTTGGACAATTTATCCACAAACTGCATATCGATTAATTCTTCGTATTTATAGCCTTCCGTATAGACACCCGTTTTCTCGACAACATCCATTGGTTTTGCAACAGCTTCCTCTGAGATGTAACCATCCTTGCTCCATAATTCATCAGCATAAGCACGATCCAAGGATGCTTGTAAAATCTCATCCGATGTAGTTGGAAATTCTGCTTTTAACACTTTCATGGCTAGGTCTGGGTCTTCATCCACTTTCTTAAGTCCTTTTAAAACTGCTTTTACAAAGCTCTCCACAACTTTCGGTTCTTTCTCAATCGTAGATTTTTTTACACTGACAACAGAATAAGGGTAGTCTCCCAAACTAGCAAAACTGTAGAATGGCTCTTTCCATGCTCCCTTTTTCATTCCTTCTGTGATTTGCGGTTCTCCACCATTAGCAATATCCGCATTTCCGGATTCTACAAGAGAAACTACGGCACTGGCATCAGCTGGTTCTTCTAACTTTACATCTTTTTCCGGATCTAATCCTAGCTCCATTAACAGCCATCTAGTTAAAAGATTCGGACTACCACCATAACGCCCAGCTGCAATAACTTTCCCTTTTAAGTAATTTGCCAGCTCTTCATCGTTTGTACTATCAATCGTTTCATCTGAGTTTCCCATCAAATAAACATTAGCACGGTTAACGACGTTTACTACTGACTGAATCGGATCAGAACTTCCTAAATTGGCCATTTGCACAGAATCTGGTCCGCCCATAACGCCCCAGGCATCACCGCTAACAACAGACGTAACATGTGCTCCTCCGGTTGCCGTAATCACTTCTACTTCCAATCCCTCTTCTTTAAAATAACCTTCTTCTATGGCAACATACAGTGGAAGATAGCCGATCAAATGAACTGGCTCTGAAATAACAATCTTCCGCAACCCATCCTTCGTTCCCTTTTCTTCTTTTGATGAACATCCTGCAAGGATTAAGACAAAACTAAAACACATAAGTAGAAAAAGCCTCCACTTTTTCAAGGTAAAGCCCCCTTTTTCATATATGAATAGAATGGGAAATTTAGTAGTAGATAAGAAAATGAAGATGAACCAGAAGTATATTGCGGATAATGGAAATACATATTCTATTTCATATATATGGAACATTTTTTCTCTTTATGTTCTTTTCAAGGGGGAAAATATTCTATTCCACATTTCTTCCTCGCAAAAGAAGCCTTTCTATCCATACTGTAGCAAAATACATTACAATCGAAAGAATAGACAGCACAGCTACGCCCACCCAAACAAGATTGATATTCATAATTTGTCCTGCATATAGAATCATTCTGCCAATCCCTTGTCTAGAGCTAATAAATTCGCCAACGATCGTACCTGCCAAAGCTAAAGCAATGTTTATTTTTAAACTACTCACAATCCATGGCATTGTAGTCGGTACCACCACCTTTGTGAAGACATGCCATCTCTTTGCGCCAAGGGAATACATCAATTTTTCCAAATCTTTATCAACTGCCTTTACGCCGCTATATGCTGCAAGAGCTGTTGTAATGATGGTCATCATAAAAGCAAGAACTACCTTGGAGCTAAAGCCTATTCCTAATAAAATAACAAGGACAGGAGCAAGAGCCAGTTTCGGCACTGCATTAAAGGCAATTAAATATGGTTCAGATATACGAGAATAATAATACGACCACCAGAAGGAAAGACCTAATAAAGCGCCAAAAAAGGTACCTAATCCAAAGCCAAAGATAGTGGCTCCTGATGTGTATAATAGATCACTCCATAAAGTTCCTTCCGTCCAAGCTACATAACCAGTTTTCCAAATAGTAAACGGACTGCTCCAATAATACGAATCAATTATTTTCCACTTAGAAAGCAGCTCCCACGCAAGAAGAAAAATAAGTCCAAAGCTCCATTGTCCAATGCGGGTGAATTTCTTTCTTCTTTTGGCAATGGCCTCATCATCCTCTATATAAAGAACTTTCGTTTTATCCTGTGATTCCATATCTCCATTCCTCCCTCCCTATTCTTTTTCTTCTGTTGATTTTAGTGCTTGTAGTACATATTCTTTTAACTGAATAAATTTAGAGTCTAGCAGTGTTTGTTCATTTCTTGGTCTTGGTAATTGGATCGATACCTTCTCCTTAATGGTGCCTGGTCTCGGCGTCAAAATATATATCTCATCTGATAAAAAAATAGCTTCATCTATATCATGGGTGATAAACAAAATAGTTTTCTTAAAATCTCCCCATATTTGTAAAAGCCATTCCTGCATAAATAAGCGTGTTTGTGCATCTAAAGCACCAAAAGGTTCATCCAGTAAAATAACATCTTGATCATAAAGCAATGTTCGCAACAAAGCTGCACGCTGCCTCATTCCTCCAGAAAGTTCTTCCGGAAAATGTTTTTCAAAGCCTTCCAATCCATATCTCTCTAGTAAAGGCAGTGCTCTTTGGATCGCCTCCTTTTTAGGAACACCCTTTACCTCCAATCCTAAAATCACATTATGAAGAATATTTCTCCACGGAAGGAGCAAGTCTTTTTGAAGCATATAGCCAACATGCCCACTCTTTCCAACAATGTCCCTTCCGTCTAACAAGACATGGCCTGTTGATGGTTTTATTAATCCTGCAATTATATTGAATAGCGTTGATTTTCCACATCCACTTGGACCGATAATACTGACAAATTTCCCTTCTGGAATCTGTAAATTTGTATCCTTTAATGCGAAAAACTCCTTGCCATTTTTTCGAAAAACCTTACTACTGTCCTTAACCTCTAATTTATACAATTACAGCCCTCCGTTCTAAAATATTCATATTTTTAAGGTGTTTTTTATAGACCAATTCTCGTGCCTGTTATACTCAACTGAATTATCGTTCACTTCACATGGTCTCGTGTAGAGAAAAAAAGTGATCAACAGCCTTTAAAACTCCCTATTGTCAATGAATATGCCATGCTTCTAAATTTACTCTTGCTATACTATATGTAAAATTAGGCGAATGGGTAATTATTATAGAAAAAAGTTCATTCGAATAAATGAAGGCTTTACAGGAGACTATTCCGAAATCAATATTCTGAAAATTTTCGCAACTACAGCTTATCCACAGCATTTCTATGTTAAAATGAACTTATATTTTTACAAGAACTGGAGTCCTGTACATGTTAGAAAAAATCAATGCTTTTCTTGGGAAGTGGATGCCCCTTTTAACCCCGATTAGTGTCCTAATTGGGGTATTGCTATCAGATATCCTTCATCATGTCTCTTTCTTAGTTCCATGGATTTTTGCAGTGATGACTTTTATAGGGAGCTTGACATCTAACTTAAAATCAGTGAAATATACAATCACCCATCCGTTTTCTTTGCTTTTAACACTGGCTATTCTACATATTCTTACTCCTTTGTGGGCATTTTGGATTGGTCACTTATTTTTCCAAAATGACCCTTACACGATTACAGGGCTAACATTAGCTGTTGTTATTCCAACTGGAATCACGAGTGTTATCTGGGTTAGCCTCTATAAAGGAAACATTGCACTTACTCTTGCGATTATCTTGCTCGACACCTTACTGTCTCCGTTCCTTGTTCCATTAAGTATGAACCTTTTTGTAGGAGAAACGGTACAGCTTGAGGTTTGGGGGATGATGAAGGGGTTGCTTGGAATGATTGTTCTGCCATCTATTTTCGGTATGGTGATCAATCAGTTTTCAGTGGAAAAGGCGAAAAAGTGGAATCACACACTATCCGCTTTTTCTAAAATTGGGTTAGCACTAGTTGTTAGTATTAATAGTTCTGTAGTAGCCCCTTACTTACGAAATATTGATAAAAAGTTTCTCCAAGTAGCGCTTACTGTTTTTGTAATAGCATTATCCGGATACTTTTTTGCGTGGATATTAGGAGTAGTTACCAAACGAAGCAAAGAAGAAACAATAGCAATGATCTATTCTGGCGGGATGAGAAATATTAGTGCTGGAGCAGTTCTCGCTGTGAGCTTTTTCCCTCCAGCAGTAGCAGTTCCCGTTGTGATTGGCATGCTATTCCAACAAATTCTAGCAGCTTTATATGGGTACTTCATTAAATTAGTCTATGAAAAGCCTGTAATAGGGAAAATAAAGGAAGGGAAAATTTCTTAATTCATTTGAAAATTAAGAGGTTTTAAGTATTCTAATCGAGGATAATCCCAAACGACTGATAGAAAATGCTACTAATATTTTCCTTATCAATCGTTTGGTTTTTTATTAGTTTGTGAGTATTACCCGCAGACTAAAATCCATTTCACTTTCTAAGCTGCTGACTTTCGGTCTCCTCAACTTAGCCTTTGAGGTCTTGACTTCTTCTGCTCGCTAATCCTATAAAAATCTATGTGTCTGCTTCGTGTTAATTTTTATGATTTTTTCTCTATAATCATGGCACACATTTCTATCATCTCACTTGCCATAATCTTTAATGTTTCGGTTGTGAGCATTTGATCTTCTGCATGCATGAGAATAAGGGAGAATGGCAGTTGTTCTCCAGCAGCTTCTCTTTGGATAAGAGAAGCATGGACTTTATGAATTTCATTGTAAAATTGAACACCTTCTTCTATTTTTTGCTTCGCTTCGTCCATTTTTCCATTTCTTGCAATCTGAATAGCTTCTACATAACAACTTCTTGCTTCTCCAGCGAATGAAATAATCTGAAAAGCTGCTGTCTGCATTTCCTCTAAAGTATTCAATTTCACCACCCCTATTCTCTTCGTCAATTTTTAGCTAATGATAATGCATGATCTAGTATTTTCTCTCCATTAGCTGTACCGTATAATCTTGTATCAATGACATCCACTGGAATTCCAAATGGTTTCGCAGCACTTTCTGCCGCCTGTTTCATAAATCGTACTTGTGGCCCTAGAAGAATGGCCATTACCCCTTCGCTTGAAGTTGCTAATTCATCAGCAATTGCTCCTTCTGGAATGGCATAAACATCAATTTCTTCGCCTCTTGCCTTAATAGCTGCCTTCATTTTTGATACTACAATGGAAGTAGACATACCTGCTGCACAAGCTAATATTATTCTTTTCATTCTTCATTCCTCCTATTATTTAATAAAATCATCATTTTTTACGGTGATTTCTCGAGATTTAATGATTTCCTTATACCAATAAGCTGACTTTTTCATTTTTCGGTTTCGATTTTCTTCTAAATTAATTTCAACTAGTCCATATCTATTTTTAAAAGCATTCATCGGCGAAACATTGTCCGTAAATGCCCAGAGCATATATCCTTTACAGTTTGCACCTTGTTCGACTGCCTTTAATAACCATTTAAGATGTTCGCTAATAAACTCAATGCGATAATCATCTTGGATTACTTCACTTTCGTCTTTATACTTAAACTCATTTTCCACACCCATTCCATTCTCGGCTACAAACCACTCAATATTGCCATAATCCTCTTTCAAGCGAGTTGCCATATCAAACATAATCTGCGGATAGATTTCCCAGCCTCGGAATGGATTCATTTTCTTACCTGGCATATCGAACATTTCATAATAATAAGCCGGATGAAAAGGGGTATTTTCGTTCCATGCCGTTGTCCTTGCCTTTACACGATGAGGATAATATAAGTTAATCCCCACATAATCAACGGTATTATTTCTTATTACCGTTAAATCCTCTTCTGTATGTTCAAATAAAATATCGTGTTTGTGTAAAAGATCCATTAATTCTGCTGGATATTCTCCTTTAATCGAGGGATCTAGAAATACTCGATTAAAAAACAAATCATAAATGCGGGCAGCATCTTGGTCATGCGGAGCCGAAGATCTCGCATATGTTACCTCTGGGTTTAAAACAACCCCGATTTTAGCTCCTGTTCCATGCAGCTGCTTTTCTTTAAACAAGGCAACAACCTTAGCAGTAGCAAGTGCTTTATGATAATTCCACTGCATCCACTTTTGGGTATTTTGCTCAAATGGATAACGTATTGCATCTAAATATACACGGGTCTGCACAACAATTGGTTCATTAAAAGTAAACCAGTGCTTCACTTTACGACCGTAACGCTCGAATACTTTTTCTGCATATTTGACGAATAAGTCCACAACATGTCTATCGTTCCAACCGCCATATTTTTCAAAAAGAGCAGCCGGTAATTCATAATGCTCTAAGCAAATCATTGGCTCTACACCTTTATCTATCAGCTCATTAATAACATTATCGACATATCGAGCATACTCCTCGTCTACCACTGCGTTTTCATAATCCACCAAGAAACGGGACCAATTGATCGATGTCCGGTAATGCGTTAACCCAATTTCCTGCATTATGCTGATATCTTCTTTATATCGATGGTAAAAGTCTGTAGCGATTCCTGGTCCATAGCCATTGTGCCAAACATTTTTATTATTTTTATACCAGATATCCATATAGGAATCTTGTGAATCCTTCTTTCCAGCCCATCCTTCCGTTTGCCACGCAGATGATGCTGCTCCTAAAATAAAATGATCTGGAATAGTAACTTTCATTTGTTCCATTATTTTTTCCTCCTTACCCTTCACAAGTAGCTGTTAACTGCATTGCCTAATGATCCATCATAGACCACCTCACAAGTATTGGTCGGATAGGAGAAAAGAGGAATCATCCCCTCTTTCCTATACGATCCGATTGTCAGATTTATCTCCCCCTCCCTTTCCCTATTAAATTACTCTTCTTCCGGAACAGCAGGAGCCTTATTGGCAATCAATACAAATGGCAAGTAAATTAGAACAGATACGACAATACAAATGATCTGGGTAATAACCGCTCCAATACTTCCGGCCGTAGATAGGTATGCATTAATAATAGGCGGAGTCGTCCATGGAACCATAACAACAGCCTTAGCAGCAAAGCCAGTTACTGTAGCAATATAACCGATTGTCCCTGTAATCAGCGGGGTAATAATAAAGGGAATCGCCATAACCGGATTTAACATGACTGGTAATCCAAAGATAACTGGCTCGTTTATATTGAACACACCTGGTCCTGCGGAAAGTTTTGCAATACTTCTCATTTCTTCTCGTTTAGATACCATAAAGATCGCTATTAATAAACCAATGGTTACTCCTGAACCACCAATATTCATATACACGTCCCAAAACGGCATTGTGATAATATTAGGAATTTCCTTTCCCTCTTGGAATGCCGTCATATTAACAGTAATAGATGCCAGCAGCAGTGGTTCTCTTATCGGTTTTACCATTTGATTTCCATGAATACCAATCACCCAGAAAAATTGGGCGACAAACATAAGAATCAAAATCCCTGGCAGTCCTTGCATGACACTTTCTAAAGGTCTTTGTACAATGTTATATACTGCTTCATATAAATAAATCCCTGTAACTTTGAAAAAAAGAAATCCAAAAGTAGCAACAATCGTTACAGTTAAAATAGAAGGAATTAGTGCTGAAAACGAAGTCGCAACATTTGACGGAACACTATCAGGCATCTTAATTTGCAGCTTATCTACTTTCGATAACTTGCAATAAATTTCAACCGATACAATGGCGATAATCATTCCGAGGAATAAACTTTTTGGGTCAGAAAACTGCCTGGCTAAAACATCAACCACTAATTGATTCTTCTCATTAACAAGCAGTTCTAGCGTTGTTGGAACGACAGAAACATAGGACATTAATGCTAATATTCCAGGGAATAACGACTGATGGCCATTGATCCGTCCGAGCTCTATCCCAATAAGAAAAACGGCCCCAATTGTAAGGAAGTTCAAGGTAGCATATTGGATCGCTTTCATAATTGGCTGGTAATCAGCCAAAAAGGCAAATGCTTTAAAATGGGCTAAACCACTCTCTGTTCCCATCACCATATTCGCGATTAAAACGGCAAATGCTCCTGTTATAATGACAGGCATTAACGTCACAAAAGCTTTTTTTATGGCCATAATATATTTCTGATTTGTTATTTTGTAAGCAACATTTCCAAGGGTCTCGGTAGCTTTGTCTTTAAAACTCATTGATTAACCTCCATTCCTAATTTAAATGGAAATGATATGATTCATTTCTTGTTTTCCATTCTATTGGATAAGCGCTTACATTTACATACACTTATTTTCCACGTTAAACTGGAAATGGCTGACTCAAAAAAAGGAACTCTAATCCGGAGTTCCTTCCCTTCTATAAATTCCTATTGGCCAATAGCTAAAATACATTCTTTGAATTCGTCAAAGGACTTTACCTTTAATAGCTGATTCACCATATAGGCATTTCCTGATATTTTGACTAGCAGCTGATATAGCTTTTGAATATCTTTCTTGTACTTTTTTTGGACACTTAATAAGAAAATAAGCTGCACTTTATTTTCGCCCCATTGAATTGGTTTTTTTAACGTGCAAATAGATAAAAAAGTACTGTCAGTGATTGGTTTTAGAGGATGAGGAATGGCTATGGAGTTTCCATAGCTTGTTGGAGCAATCTCTTCTCGTTCCATGATTAACTCAAAGAAATGATCTGGCGCAATCCCCTTCTGTATAATTTCTCTTGCTAAAAACGCTAATACTTCCTCCTTCGTTTGATACTCTTGTTGAAAAAATCCAAGGTCAGGATAAAAATATTGTAAGGTAGTTTCAACTCTATCCACAACCATATGCTCTAATTTACTAATGTCTTCCTCTCTTAAAATAGTATGTACATCAATAACAGGTATGGTTAATTCCCTGTTAATAGGAATGGTACTAACAATGAAGTCTAATGTACTTAGATCATAATTATCAATGGTAAACATATTAGCAGTTCCTACAATTTCAAGTTTATTGCCAAAGGTGGACTGAAGCTTATGATACAGTAATTGAGCACTTGCCACCCCAGTAGCACAGACAATCAAGCATCTTTTTACACTGCCTTTTGCTTTCTTTCGCTCGAGCGCTGCGCCAATATGTAATGCCAAATAGCCTATTTCATCTTCATTAATGTCCATCCTCTTATGTTTGCTTAAGTATTTCCCCATAATAACAGCAGCGTCAAAGGACATTTGATAATTTTTCTTGATTTCAGCAAGAAGAGGATTCTTTATAGTTAAATCATATTTATATCTATTGATAGCAGGCTTTAAGTGCAGACATAACCCGTAGATTAATTCTTCATCATAGGCTATTTCTAGATCCAATTCTTGCTCCACTTCTTGGAGCATCGCTTTTGTTAATGCTAGAATATCTTCCTCAATCATTTCTAACATATTCTCTCTGCTATCAGACTGGTAAACTACCATTTTCGCACCTAATAAATGGATGGTTATATAGGCTATTTCAGATTCAGGAAAAGTAACATATAACGTTTTTTCTAGAAAAAAGACAATCTGTTTGGCAATCGCAAATTCTCTCTTTTCTTTAAGAGGCTCCATTTCCTTTAAAGGCATGGAAACATAATTATCATTTTGTATGCGAATACAGGCAATCGCAATATGTGTTGCTAAATTATTTACGCCAATATCTGATAAAAAAATAGACGCCTTTTCGGCTTGTTCGATAATAATTTTTCTTATTTCTTCTAGTTTTTTATTTGGAAGTATCCAATCTGTTTCATCTTGGTCAAACACATATGCCGCAAGACAATAACGCAGCTTAGCTTCTTGTCCCATGATTTTTAAACCATAGTTTGGCTTCTTATCTAAATTTAAATTAAAGTCTTTTAATAATCTTCTTACTTCTTTCAGATCATTTTTAATAGAGGATTCACTTACAAAAAGCTCCTCAGCAAACTGTTCAATTTTCAAGTATTCTTCCGCCAATAATAGACGTTTTAGAATATAGTCGACTCTTTCCTCAGGTTCCGTTGGAAGGGGTGTACTTACGTTATTTTCATTCATTATTTTTGTTAAAAATGGTTTAAAATAATGATAATTTCCTATAACTAATTCATACCCCTTCCCTCTTGTCAGTACTATTTCTGCTCCATTATCTTTTAATGTATCGATCAATGCCTTCATATCACTTCTAATTGTTCGCGTGGTTACATCCAGGGCATTTGCTAAGTAATCACTGGAAAGCGGAGACTTTGACTGCATAAGCTGATGCAGTATCTTTTGTTGTCTTATTGGTAACAATTTCACTCACTCCTTTTAACCAATTCCCTTCTATGTTAGTTATATCCATCATATCTTATCAGCCTTTTATTAGAAAGCGGTTTCTAAACAAATTATCCGTTATCCATAATGCCAATAATCTGCAGCAGACAGCACCTCGCCTTTTTTCATTCCTGATACGTATGGGTGCCCTTTTACATAATATCGTAATGGTTTTAGCGTCCATTCCTCCTTATTTGGAATCCCAATTCTCGGAGACTCGATTATTTGGGATGGTACTTTCCCATCTACAATCCATAAAGATTCTTCATTTATAAAGACACCATTTAAAGCCTTGGTGATTTCCATTGCTTTTGTTAGCTTCCCAGGTCCATTGCATACATTTATACCATTTGTTTTTCGGTTTTTTTCCATCTCTTCTATTCCTTCAAAAGGTTCAATCGCCCGGATAAGAACAGCCTGAGGATTTCCCTCTTCTTTTGTAACAATGTTTAACATATGGTGGGTATGCATCGTGTAAATATAGATGGTCCCACCTGACTTATACATCGATTCCAATCGAGGCGTGCGTCTGCCTGCATAGCTATGACAAGCCATATCTTCTATCCCAACATAGGCTTCCGTCTCTACAATATAACCACTATACGTATATGCCGGCGTTTTATGAATAAGCTTTTTTCCTAAAAGTAACTGTGCTATTTCTTCTGTTGACTGGTTTATATAATCAATCATTTGTCTCTCTCCTATTATATTTCTTCTAGTATACGTTTCTTTCCCCCAAAAAAGAAAGGATCACCCCTTTATAAAAAGAGATGATCCTTTTCACCTAGTGCTTAACAAGTTCTTTTTGTTTTGCTATAGCTGCCAATCCAGCTTGATTTAATGTATTCCACGGTTTGTTAAAATGCGGTTGGAAGAAGAAATCGATAAATCCTAATTCGTCAATCGTCATTTTAGTTTGAATACATACAGATAATGTATTCATCATTTGCGTAACATCTGCTTTTGAAATTAATTGTGCCCCCAAAATTTCTCTTGTCTCTTGATGGAAAAGTACTTTTAAACGAATTTCATGAAATGTCGGCATAAATTCTGGGCGATCATTATCGATTACTTCTGCCACTTCATAAGGGATATTATTAAATTTAGCCGTAACTTCTGTTAATCCGGTAGATGCCATATTTAAGCCAAAAATATGCAAGCCAGAAGTCCCTTGTGTTCCCATGTATTTCAATGGTCGTCCAGCAATATTATAGCCGACAAGTGTTCCCATTCGAACAGCATTTGTTGCAAGAGGGATATACATTTTTTCTCCAGTTGGATTATAATTAACAGCACAGCTGTCACCTGCTGCATAAATATCTGGATTACTTGACTGCATATATTCATTAATTTTAATAGCACCATTAGGAAGGAGATCTACTTTACCTTTTAACAGATTTGTGTTTGGTCTAAAGCCCACACATAAGATAACTAAATCTGTTTCATATTCTCCTTTTGTGGTATAAACCTTTGTTACTTTTCCTCGTTCATCACCTGCAAATTTTGTTACAGTTTGTTGTAAAGCTAAGTGAATGTTACGCTCCGCAAATTCTGCCTCAACCACATCTGTAAACTCTTTATCTAAATATTTATTTAGAATTCTGTCCTCACTATCAATTAACGTGACATTTTTTCCATTAAGCGCGAATGCCTCTACTAACTCAACACCAATATATCCCGCTCCAATTACGGTAACATTTCTTACATTCTTAGAGCGCTCAATTATTTCATTTGCTTGATTATAGTTTTTAGAAAGCAATATATTATCCAGATTAATTCCTTCAATTGGTGGGATTATTGGCCAAGAGCCTGTAGTCATTACTAACTTATCATATGGATCAATCTTTTCTTTGCCTGTTTGTAAGTCCTTCACATGTACTTGCTTGTTTTCTGTATCAATTTCTAGGACTTCATGCTCCATATGCATCGTTGCGCCAAGCGCTTTTAACTCTTCTGGTGAAGAATAAAATAACTGACTCGCATCTTTGGCAACACCGCCAACATATAAAGCAATTCCACAAGATAAAAAGGAAACATTATTATTTTTTTCATAAACAGTTATATCTATATTTTTATTTACATTTGCTAACGTTTTGACCGCTGCTGTCCCAGCATGTGTACATCCAATTACAACTACTTTCATGTATAAAAACTCCTTTTGTAATAGATTGAATGTGAAAACTTTCACTTAATTAGTGAAAAAAATCACATATATTGTGATAGAATTCACATTGCGTTCACATCTTTATTATACATCGAATATTTCTTAATGCAAGTATTTTGTGATTAAATTCACAAAAGGAAACGCGGAAATTTATTCCAGGGTTAAATAGAAAGCAAAACCTCTTATTCAGTCTACCGATAATGCAACAATCTTTCTTTTTTAATGAATTAAAACCCAACCTATAGTATTTTCGCTATCATTAGTTGGGTTTGTCTTCGGTTGAAAAACCTTCTCCTAGTCTCTATTATCTGCCAACTCAAAAACACTTTTTAATGCTTCTACGCCTTATTTTGCACGGTAAGCTCAACTAGCTGATCAATCGATTGGTCTAATGCTTCCTCATATCCCAACGGATCTGATAAAGCACGCCAGCCCTCTTTTCGTATAAAGGATAACGCTTCTTCCATTTCCTTATCCTCTATTCCAAGTTCTGTTAATAAGACTAAGGTACGTTCCAATGCACCAACCATTCTTAGTGGTCCGTAATGAGCAGGCTCTCGATATAGTCCTTTTGCACTTGTAAGAATATAGCCGCTATAATCTCTAACAAGTTCTACTAGCTTCTCATTTTTGCGTGTTTCCATATCTGTCAAAAGAAATTACCTCCTCTTTTTCCCTGTTTTTTTTCTTTCTTGGAGATTCTTTTGAATAGCCTAAACTGATGAGAAGCTCTGGCTCCATCTCATGTGGAAGCGCCAACAATTTCTTAATGGCTTCTTTATGAAAGGATCTAACTGGGCAATTTCCGATACCTAATGAATGGGTAGATAAAAGAATATAGGCAGCGGCTATTCCTAAATTTACAAAACGCAATACTTCTTCCGAATCTTTTCCGCCTTTATGGAGGGCTTCTGCAGGGTTGGAGCACAACACAATAATAGCCTCGGGATCTCCTGATAGACCAGGGGAAAATCTTTTTATTCTTTTTATCTGTTCTTCGTTCTGGACTATGAGGAAATGAGATTCTTGAGCATTGCTCCCTGACGGACTATGTAAAATACTTTGTGCAATTGAATCAACTATTTCTAGAGGTAATCCGCCACGTTCTGCGAATGCGCGTGAACTTCTTCTTGTTTTTATTGCCTCCAGTACATCCAATATCCATTCCTCCTTTAAAAAGAAAAGCCTCTACTTTCTAATACTTTTTTCAAATTTTCTCTTAAACTTGCTGAGGCAGCGATCGTTTCTGGTCTCGTGCATCTTCTAGCAGTATGTTCTCTCCATCCATAGTCCTTTCCCTGCTTTTCTGGTTCTCCAGCTAAGGAGACTCTACGGCCATCGTAGGTTTTACGAGAAATCATCGTATGATCGTATTGTTCTAGCAGCTCGTCAAGATTTTCTATTGTATATTTTTCCTGATGAACCATTACTTTTTCTGGCAATCTCGGCTTTACGCCTCGCCTTGTTCCTTCTTTTTCAAAGCCGATCGATAATCCCGAAACAGCAAATACGCCTGCTGGGAGGCCGAGTTCCTCTGCAACCGCATCAGGATGGTTACGAATGGAACCAACAGGTACACAACCTAACCCTAATGATTCCGAAGCCACTACTGCATTTTGCAGGGCGAGGGTGGCGTCCATTGAGGAAAGAAGAAACATTTCTAGCGTATTGGCTAAAAAAGAATATCCTTGTGATTCTGTCACATATTTCAAACGGTAAATATCTGCACAGAAAACTAGAAACACAGGTGCCTCATGGATAAATGACTGTTCGCCAGAAAGGGTAGCTAACCGTGATCTCCTTTCTTCATCCTTTATTACAATAATGCTATACGCCTGCAAGTTTGAAGAAGTTGGTGCACTTCTAGCTGCAGTTATAATCGTTTGAAGAATATTGGCCGGAATATCTTTCGATTGAAAAGCCCTTACTGATTCATGAGCAGTAAGTACCTCGATCGTTTCATTAAGTAAATGCTCCTCTTTTGATAAGCCTTCTAACTCAATTCTCGTTTCCCTTTTTGTATATTCCCTCACTCATGTCACCACCTTGCTATTTGATCAATACGCCTTTCTCCATCAATAATGCATCATCTATATATACGGTAGGTTGGGTGACAACTCCATCTATATGAACGCCTGCTGAAACTATTCCACCAAACGTGGCATTGCTTCCAAAAGCTACATGAATGGTCCCGTATACTTTTTCATCCTCTAATACCACACCTGTGATCCTTGCCTTATCATTTGTTCCTATCCCAAATTCTGCGAGCATTCTGCCTTCCCCATTGCCTAATATCTTTAATAATTGCTCTCCTTCTTCTCCTTCTGCCTCGACTAGGCGACCTTCTTTTATTGTAAGCTTAAGTGGATTACTTAGCTTTCCTATTCCAGCCACAGAGCCATCCACGACAATTGTGCCAGTTGCAGTTCCTTCTACTGGTGCTATATATGCTTCTCCAGACGGCAGATTACCTGATTCCCCTGGATATAAGTACATCCCCGTACTTGGGATGCCCTTTCTTTCTGTAATATCCAACGCTAAACAATAACCGTCTTTTTCAATTTTGACATGCTTTCCCTTTGTAAGCTGGTCTGTTATTTCTTCCGTAAGAATTCTCACTTGTTCATAATCTGCAGAAATGGCTCCTTCTAAGAACATATCCTTTGTTATTCCTGGCATTGTCGCAAGCCTTGTTCCTGTCTCTACTGCTTCTTTTCTAGCTTGTGTATGGGTTAAGGAATGCGCCGTTACACAAACAGCCACATCTGCTGCTTTCATGGCCGCTGCGACAGTTGCTGGTGGCTCTTGTCCCGACTTTTCTCTGTCCTGCATAACAATAAACATCGTCTCAGCACGTAACGCTTTGCCAGCTTCATATATGGATTCAGCTATTTCCCTCTTTGCTTCATCTGTGACAACGAGAAATAACTCTCCTTCTTTTATGCCTAAACAGTTAGCAAGAACATTTTTGCTTGTTTCTATCATTTTTTCATTCATTTTACCCTCTCCTATATCATTTCTGATACTAATTTTGCCATGATTGCATTGGAGAGAATGACTGGTTTATTAGCTATTTCGGCTACCATCTCTCTAGCATTCTCTGTATACCCCATACAATCCAACAAAATTATATCTGCTTCCTTCTTTAATTCTTGAGCCGCATTCTTAAAGGTCTCTCTACTCATATTATATGGTGATGCCACACTAAAAATAGGTTTTAATCCTAAGGGGGCATATTTAGGAAGAGACGTCTTTATTTGTTCCTTAAGTGGAACAATTACTCCCAGTCTTCTATTTCCTACTAACGCATTAATGGTGGGGGGAATGATATGATCAGGTTCAATTAAATAAGCTTTCCTTGTTTGCAGCCCTGGAAAAACACCCGTGCACAACAGCAATATTTGGCTTATTCCCATATTCTCTAAATAATAGATTTTCTCCTGTAAAATTGGCTTTATTTTTTCGCGAGACATAACTACCGACTCATTTGTTACTAGTCTAGAGGTTAAAACATAATCGCCTTCTTCAGGATATAGATTTGTCTCAATATAATCTTTCGACATCCCATCTAATACTCCAACTTGGACAAGCTCCGCTTTGTTTACATACTTCTCTACAATTGGAGCAACATCTGTTCTTGGAGCTTGACCAATTGTAATCATTCCAAGTTTTTTCATATAAACAACTCCTTTTTATAAGTCACTCTCTCCTCTACTATAAGGAAAGAAAGGAAGCAATGCTCCCTCTCTGCATTACTTGGTTAAGACTGAGGAGAAGCAGCTTTTCCCATTGTTTGCAGGACTTTCATGGAACCATATAAGGTTGTTATTCTATTAAATTCATCTTTATCATAAAACTCACAAGTACCATTAGCTGTTTCCTTTGCCACCTCTATGGAAAAACGAACTGCATCTGCAATATCCGTTTCATGACTAGCTCCCGTTCCACACCCTGGGACGATTGATTGAGCAGTTATTGCCAAGCCAATAACTGGTGCGTCTGTCGCCACAGATGGCTGCAAAATAGAATTGATATGGTATAAATCATTTCCATATGGCGTTATATCTTGTGAAGTGACAGGGAAGGTGACGGGAAATTTCCCTGTCGTCATTTCCATAATTCTTAGTAAGTCCTCACTAACTCGAAGAATGTAACCTTCTTTTACTGTTGGAGAAAGAGCAATCCCTTTATGATTAATCACTCTATTTCCTTTTGTGGTATCAATTGAAATAATACTGTCCATTTCTGGAATTACTTCATGTTTATTCATTGTTAAAATATCAACTGGAGAATCCATAAAATCAACTGGTTCATGTGGTCTTGTTGGTGCATCTGGGCAAATATGTGTGGATACAATCACATCCCCAGCAAGTACATCTCCCTTTACCTGCATATCAGCTAGTTTCAAAGCAGAAGCAATTGCCGCTACGGCACCATCAGCATCAGATACTAGCCCAATTCTGCTTGGTCGTGCACCAATCCCTCCTAATCTCCCAATAATCCCCAATGTCGGAACGGTGCCACCAGCAGATTTCCCTTTTGCTCCCGGTATGGTAATCTTAATAAAATCTGTGCTTCCTTTTTCCCCTGTTACTTTTACAACATCTGTTTGTACATTTGGATATTCTTTAAATAAATCGGCAACTATTTCCCCTGTTACAAATGCATTATCTAACGTTTCTAAAGCTACTAAAGTTTGTTTTAAAACCATTCTATCAATCTCTCCTTTTTAAAGATAAGTTAGAATTTCTTTGTTTATTATTTTTTCAATTGGTTGGATTAACTTTTGGTTACTCATCGTACTACTTAAGCGTAATTTTTCCTTAGGAACGGTTATAACAGCTACTTGCTGCCCTTTTGCCATTTCCGCGGTTACAATAGGTCTAGCTGTTTTTGTATCCAATGTCATAATAAGATCTGGAAAGGTGCCAAAACGCACTCCATCTTTCTCAATTGTCATATACTCGTTCCAAAAGGTCATATCATAGCAATCCTCAATCGTTACTTTTCCTACATCAAAACCTCCTATTGTTTCTAAAGTACATGCCGTTACTGTTCCTTCTGTGATTACAGATCCTCCTAGTTCAGACACAACTGCTTCGATAGCAGATTCTCCTTTATTAGACAGCAAGGCTTTGCCAACTGTAATTGCTTGCGATATGGCTCCATTCGCTCCGTTTTGCTTTGCATATCCCACTGTTATAGGATTTCTTGCCACTGCTACTAACCCGCCAGCATCAACAGACAATTGGCGAACTGCTTTTGCTGTTATATCAAGGGAACCAGTGATAAGCATTTCTACATACTTATCTCCTTTCCCGCCAACGGCTGCTTGATAAGAAATATAAGTAGGCATCTCTGTTAAATTTAATGACCCCATTGTGCCAGTTGGATGAGCTCTTCCATTACAAGGCAGATCTACTACTGGTAATCCTGTCATAGCGGATTGAAACCAGCCATTTACTGTAGTGCCAGCTCCATTTTCATTGGTAATAATTCCTTGAAGTGGTCTATCTAGCTTACTTGCCAATAGCTCCATTGCTTTGACATAATGAACTGGCTTTACGTACTGCTCTTTAGCAGCTGGAGCGCCAACTAGCGAAACCGTTACAAGTAAGTCTTCATCTGCCATTTCCTCTGCTGTTTTTAAGATAGGCTGACCAACCTCTAAAGCAAGGCGTCCTATTTGAAGTCCATCTTCTATTTTTCCTCCTCCTCCGCCGCCTAGTATGGCACCACCATATACAGCAAATTCTACGATTTGTTCATCTAATTTTATTGTCACGTTTCATCTCCTCATTTCCCTAATTTAAATACAGAGTTAAAGAAACTATACAGTGCATCCCCAGCAATAAACCCTGCAGCTAAAATACTCATTGGCGTCTCTGCTTCTTTTCCTTTTTTCTTCACCCACATTAATCGAATCGCAATCCCTACCAATACTGCAATGCCTGCATATGGAGTTAAAATTAATAAACCTGTTGCAAACATTACTCCTAGTTGTCTGCTTGAACCACCAAGTATTTGTAAGATAGCACCTGGAATAGCCCATATTAATAATTGCCGAGCGACTTCCATTGAAGTGCCTGCCTGAATCGTAGAAACATAGACAGCGTCTATTGGAGGAACAAGGTTATTGGCAAAATATCCTTTATAAGTGATTAGCACTGTCAGCAATGCGACTCCAAAGGCAACTAATGACGTCATATATTGTTGCTTTCTTCCATCTATTTCATATTCTTTATCAGCACCATTTCCTCGTAAAATATGGCCTGTTTTAAAGTCATAGCCCATATCTGCAAAGGCCGGTCCTGTTGCAGCACTGAATCCTGCAAGTAAAGCAAGTGCTAAAGGCGGAAAACCAATCATCATACCGATAAGGAGGGTAATAAAGGCAACCGCAAAGGCCGGAAACCACCCTGAATGCATGGCAGCAATACCAACGATTAATTCATGAACAAATGCAGCAAATGCGGCAAAAATCAGAAATCCAATCAACATACCAAATGACATATCTGTAATAAGTCCGCCTGTTAAAGCAATAATTAAAGCAATCGCAATATAAACAATAAAGCCAATTCCTAAAGTCTTTCTTGCTACTGAAATAGGTGTTGTATAATTCGAGTCGTCAACATCATTTTCCATAGCTGCAGCTACCTCTTGATTTTTTCCCTTTTGCTTTCTCTTATCTTTTCCAAAGATTAATAGCGTAACTTGGACTAACGCCACAATTCCTGCACCAATCATAATGCCATGTGGAATGTAAAGGGCGTTTACATCTACACCAAAAACAGGAATAGAATATTGTCGGAATAGTAAGCCAATCCCAAACATCGTTAAAGCCCAAATGTTACCGATAAAAGCAACCCCAAAGGCAGACATCGGAATATGCAAAATCGAACCGATAACGCCAATAAGTGTTCCAATTCCAAGAAGCCCTGCCCGTTTTCCTCCCTTATCACCAGCAACGATAGCTTGTGCTGTTGCTACTCCTGGTGCCCATGTACCTGATGCAGGAAACAGCTTGGAGTCAAATAGTTTATATAAAATGGCAGCATCTGCAAACATGGCCAATGCTGCTCCAATCAACATCGGAACAATCAAATCTGGTTCCCCAATTAGAAAAGGAATACCGATAGGAATTAATAAACTATTTGCAGCCCCAAAAGTTGCTGCAGATATAGAGGTTTGCATTAAATTCTGTCTATGAATAGACTTATACCTTTTAAAGATAGTAACTGGAATTCTAGCAATCAGCATTGCTAGAAGCGCACCAATAATAGATGTATTTGGTGTCACTCCTAAAGAGACGATAATTTGCATCCCGATAATGGCGCCAAACACTGCTGTAATAATGGTAAATATGAGGGAAACAGGTTCAAATAGACGAGGGTGTTTTTTTACTGGTTCTACTTGTTTCATATACTAGCCTCCAAATTATTTTTAAATAGCATTTTGATGTTAAAGAGTGGAGTCATACTCAACTAAGTGGTACATTTGATGGTTTGAATAAAGAATATTAAAAATAAGGCCAATTAATTTGTTAGGCTTATTTAGTAACAAATAAAATCTGGCAAATAATGAAAGTTTTATTTGTCCATATGACAACATAAAATACTAAAACAAAGAAACGAACTATTTGGTCAGTATAACTGTGCTGCAAACTGTCCTTCTGCTTCGACTGCATCGATAACGGGAACTTTCAATTCATTACGCAATTGGTCTGCCAGTCCAATTGTTGAAAAACCTGTGCAAGCAAACACAATTACCTTGGCTCCTTGATCTAACAGATCTTTAGCAGCCTTTAGCCCCTTTGCCTTCCCTTCCTCTTTCAGTAAATCAGTCGTATTTTCTACACCTTCTGGAACTTTGAAGCCAACCAACAGCTCCCCTAAAATTTTCTTCATAACTTCTGGAACATCCTGAGTTATCCCTAATATCCCAACAGGTTTTCCTAAAGAAAAAGCTGTTAATGCAGCAGCACTTCCCGCCCCTATTACTGGGATAGACACCGCTTTTCTTAGTTCTTCAATCCCAGGATCTGCCGCACAGCTAATAGCAAGTATCCTTGCTCCTTCCCTTTCCATCTTTTTTCCTAACTCTACGATTTTTGGGATTGCTTCTTTTTCTGAAGCATTATCATAAATGCCTAACGCTTGATCTGGAATACATTGATTTACTGTTGGCAATCCAAACAATTCTGTAATTATTTTGCCATGATGGTCCAAGACTGCTTTATTCTCCGTTGTAAAAACACGAATGACACCAATCATATCCCCACTCTCCTAATTTAAATTTTCTGAATATTTATATTTTATTTTAACTTTTCTGTCTTTTTGTCACAATGTCCTAAAAAAACAAAAAACAGAAGGATCTATTGTGCTCCGAGTACAATAGACCCCTCTGTTTTAGGAACCCTTAAAGTTATGAAAGAATATACAGCAATAGTATAAAACCTTCTCTTGGAAAGTATCTAATTTAATATCTGCAATTTCTTTTATTCTATCCATGCGATATTTTACTGAGTTACGATGAATATATAATTGATTTGCTGTGTCCTTTAAACTGCCATTAAAAGTCAAATAATAAAAGAGTGTTTTAACAAGATCACTGTCATTTTCTTTATCATATTGTATTAACTTACCTATTTTCCTTTCGATTACTGGATCCATATTGACATAGTCGGAACTGTCTAGTAATAATTTAAATAGCTCAATATCTTCATAAAGGTACATTCTTTTCCCTTTATTAAGACTGGATCCAATTAAAAGTGAATTTCTAGCTTCTAAATAGCTTAAATGTATCTCCCATAATAGCGCTCTTCCGCCAAATCCTACTTGAAAATCGGTATATTTCTTGATAAGAGGGAGTAATTTATCCATCCATAGTTGATTTGTTTCTTTTGTTATAATTGGTTGATAGGGAACGGCTGATAGGATGACAAGCCGGCTTCCTTGTTTCTGTGTGTAAATCTTATTAGCATGGGATAGATTAATGGATTCTATAATGCTGCTTAAATCATGTAACAATGATGAACCTTCTTCCATAAGGGTTGCACTTTCCATCACGATTATTTCCCACATTATTTCAGGATCCAATCCAAGTTGCCTTCCTTTATTCACTACTTCCTCTTGGGGGAGAAATATGCCTGCAAGCAGTTCTTCAATAAAGTTTCCTCTTAAATGATTCTCTGTATCCATTGCTGTTTTTCTTCTCATTAGTTCTAAAGAAAAAACTAGACGTGCCTGTTCTACACAAATTTTATCCATTTCATCCAACTGTTCTTTTTCAATTAAAAATTTGCCAACTCGCTCCTTATCTACTGTAATATCCCACTGCTTTATATGCGTAAATTCGTTCATCCATCCTTCCTTTGGGGAGCAAACAATTTTTTTACCATCTTTATCTAAGAGAATAATAGGTGCTTCTATCATTTGTGATACATTATCAGCAACCGTTTGTATCCCACTGTTTTCAAGAACCAATGTCGTTAACTTCTTATAAATTTCTTCCGACCTTCTCAGTAAAGCAGCATGCTTATTCACAATTTGTTCCATGACAGCATTTGTAATATCAATGTATGGCACACCAACTGGAAGCTGAATAATGGGAAGGTTATATTTATTACTTACCTCCATCATTTCTTTTGGCATTTCATGTAAATACCTTTCCGGTTTTATTGCTAATGCTGCAGCATTTGCCTGCGCTAATTTCTCCACAAGCTTTGTTAATAAGGAAAGATCATGTCTTATGGAATAAGCTGTTGTGAGCAGCAACTCTCCCCCTCTTAACCAGCCGTCGATGTCGGGAACCTCCATAATATCAATATTTTGCACGTTTCTATTTAATCCTTCCCTCCCACTTATCACCTTTGCCTCCTTTAAAACAGGGAGTCGTAATAAATCATTAACTGTAATGCCCGATTGATTCATTCTTACCACCTCCACTACAATATCTTTGATCCATTTTCATTAAAAGAGGCTTCCTATCTATCGGAAGCCTCCATTCATAAGTTTTACTGAACCCTCATAGCCAAATCTCCAGTTTTTGCCCAGCCTACGCGAAGAATTACGAAATAAAGAGGAAGGGTAATCACAATTGGAAGAACCATACCTACTGCCACATAAATTAAGAATCCCTGCAAGCCTTGAGTGGCCATAATGCTGATTGGCGCAATTAAAGAATTCAATCCTAATCCAGCCAATTCATACGTTGCCGTGAATCCGAATCCTAATGTTGCAATCGGGGCACAAATGACGGCTGCTACAAAAGGTGGAATGATTAACAGCGGATTTTTCACCAAATTAGGGAATTGTACTTTTGGTGTAATGATCGATTGTGCAAGAAATCCCCCTAAATCATTTTGACGAAGAGACATCGCAGTAAATCCAACAAATTGGACCGTACACCCGATTAATGCAGCCGCACTTGATACTGGATCCATTTGTAATGCAATTGCTAAAGCTGCTGATGATGCTGGGGTCATCAGTAGGATGCTCCATACTAACGAGATAACCATTGGCGCTACTAAAGGTGAGCCTTGTACCGATGAAGTGATTTGGGCACTAATCCATTCTAGCATCGGAGTTGTAACTGCCGCCAAACCTACTCCAGCAATTCCTCCAACTAAAATTGCTGCAGCTGGAATGGCCACCATATCTAAAATTGTTTTTCCGTTAACCCGCTTCCCAACATATGTTGCCACTACCGCTGCTAATACTGCGCTGATTGGTTGTCCGGAAACAAGCACCATTCCAGCATCCGTTGCATGCAGCGCGTTCCCCCCAATCGTACTACAAACCATCGCACTAAAAATAACTAATGTGTTTCCACCTAACTGATAGGCAATTCCCGCTCCAAATGCCGGGGCTAACAATACCTTTGCCACTCCGCCAATTTGAACTAAGACATCCCAGCCAAATGCTTTTCCGATCGATTCTAACAACAATCCCATTCCTAACGTTACAAGGACTGCATTTGACATTCCTGCTGAGGCTTTATACATTCGTTCCATAAAATATTCTTTAGTCTTCATCATTTTCTACTCCTCTATTTAAAAATAATTATTAGCTAGATAAAAACAAAAAAGCCTGTCCAATAATGGATAGGCACCTTCAAGTCTTACAAACTGTTTAGCGCCTTGTTTTTAATAACAAAAACTGGACTAAACAATTCCCGTTATAATACAGAGGGATTATTTAATCCTAAGAGCATAATATGAGTATAATAATCAGTGCTGTATTTGTTTTGATCTTCATGTTATGCTCCTCCTAAACCGTTTAATAGTGTGTAGCTATAATATCATCAATATTCAGAATATGTAAATAATTTTTTTATTTCAGTTTTTATTAAAACGCTATCATCAAAATCAGAATGCAATCTTCTTCTTTTCTTTCTGTAAAAAGTGATTATTATTCAAGAAAAATAAAATCAATATGAAGGCTATATGTAGATTTTTTTACTCAATTGAAGTTTTGTTAGATTATTTAACAAAAAAAGAGTGGCGAACCACTCTAAATAATTTCGGTATTCTTTGTTTCTTTTCCAAAAAACAGAACTACTGCTGCCCCGATTAATACAGCAATACAAAAAATAGTAAAAATAGAGGGAATGGAGACATTTTGTGCTGTTAAATAAGGAACTAATAATGGTCCTAAGATTCCGCCAACTCTTCCAATCGCAGCTGCCATTCCTGCACCTGTCCCTCGAACCTTTGTAGAGTATTGTTCTGGTGTATAGGCATAAAGAGCTCCCCATGCACCTAAGTTAAAGAAGGATAAAAGAATTCCTGCTGTAAGAAGCATCGCTGTGCTTCCCGCTAACCCAAACATAAAGGCACTTCCTGCTGTCCCAATTAAAAATAGCACGAGTACAAACTTTCTTCCTGCTTTTTCAATTAAATAGGCTGCCAAAGCATATCCCGGTAATTGTGCTAGTGTCATAATTAATACATATTCAAAGCTTTTTATCATACTAAATCCTTGAGATACCATGACACTTGGAAGCCATAAAAACATTCCATAATAAGAGAAGACTACACAGAACCATAAAATCCATAAGGTTGCTGTTTGCTTCCGATTTTCCTTCGACCATACAGCTTGCAGGCTTTCCTTAATTGTCAGCTTTTTCTCTTTTTCTACTTTTAAGAATTTCGGTGAATCCGGTAAATGCAAACGTAAATATATAGCGTAAAAAGCTGGAAGAACGCTTATGATAAGTGCTGCCTGCCAGCCATATTTTGGGATAACAAAGTAGGAAATTACTGCAGCGAGTAACCAGCCAAATGCCCAAAAACTTTCAAGTAAGACAACGACTCTGCCTCGTTTTTCCTTTGGAACACTTTCAGAAACAAGTGTAGATGCTACCGGCAGCTCCCCACCAAGTCCCATTCCAATGAAAAAACGTAGAATTAGAAAGATCGTTAAGGAAGTAGTAAAGGCAGAGAGCCCGCTGCCAATAGAAAAGAGTAATAATGTAATCATAAATACATGTTTTCTTCCGATTCTATCTGCCATTAATCCAAAAACAAGTGCACCGACAGCCATTCCTATTGAATTCATACTGCCAATCCAGCCCATCTCCTTGCCCGATAAACCCCAATCTGCTTGGAGAGCAGTAATAATAAATGAAAGCATTCCAACATCCATCGCATCAAACATCCACCCTAAGCCTGCGATACCAAGAATCTTTCTTTGAGATATTTCCTTTTTCATTGTAATCCTCCCATTTTCCCCTTAGGTTTCCACTGATAGGTGTAATTATGAAAACTAACTATTATAATAACACTTGTCATGACACTATTCATTACATTTCAAACATTTTTAGCAAAAATTGCGGTAAATAATGGATTATCCTCATAAATAATTCCAAAAAAAGCGTTAATTACTACTATATTCAAGATTTTTGAAAAATTTCTAAAAAAAAATGTTATCTTTCCCTTTACTTTCTTCCAAATAAGCATAAAATGATTGTTATGTTTTCTATTTTTAAATGTAAAGGGGAGTTTTAACTGTTGAGTGTTTCAACAAATAAAATACAAAATCAGTCTCTTTTTAATATATCTTGGCCACTGTTTATTGAACTTGCTTTACACATGGGTATGGGAGTAACTGCTACCTTAATGCTAAGCCATTATTCTGATAGCGCAGCTGCAGGTGTAGGAGTTGCCAATCAGCTTCTGGGAATTTTTATTCTAGTCTTTAATGTAACGTCCATTGCTGCCATGATACTAATTGGGCAAAAACTTGGGGCTAATGAGCTTAACCTTGCTAGAAGGTTTGCACGCTCTGCGGTTGGTTTAAACTTCTGGTTCGGAATAATTATTGCAGCCCTCGTTGTTATCTTCGGTGAACATTTATTACAACTTTTCGATATTCGCGGTGAAGTATTAGAATATGGATTAATATTTGTTCGTATATGTGGTGCGTCCCTCTTCTTAGAATCTCTCTCACTTGCACTTAGTGCCATATTAAGAAGTCACGGCTTTACAAAAGAATCCATGATTGTTAGTGTTTTGATGAATGTAATTAGCGTAACCGGTTATGCCATTAGTATTCTTGGTGTTTTTGGTTTACCTATTACAGGTGTCATTGGTGTTTCTTGGACTATCGTTATAGCCCGTACATTTGCTGTACTTGTTTTGCTTTATCTTGTTTATAAGAGAATTGCTTTAACTTTTTCCATTAAGGATTTCATCAAAGTCAATAAACAAGATATTCGAGATATGCTCTATATCGGCATTCCTTCTGCGGGAGAAAATTTATCGTATCAATTTTCTCAGCTTATGATTACTGCAATGGTTGCTTCTTTAGGAGATGCCTCCTTAGCAGCCAGAGTATATATTAGTAATATTTCCATGATCTGCTACTTATTTACATTAGCAATTGCTGAAGGTACTCAGCTCCTGGTTGCACGTTATATCGGCGGGAAGCAGTTTGACCGTGCATTGAAACGAGGCATTAAAACACTTAGACTGGCCATGGTCGTTTCATTAGCGGCAGCTCTTGTAATGGCATTAATCGGTCAGCCAATATTAGAGCTATTTACAGATAACTATGAAATTATTGCTATCGGGCTACCTATTCTCTGGGCAGTGGTCTTTACAGAACCAGGAAGAGCAATGAATATTGTCTTAATGAGTTCCTTAAAGTCCTCCGGTGATGTTCGCTTTCCTGTCATTATTGGTATTATCTCCATGTGGGGAATTGCCGTTACGTTGAGCTATGCTCTCGGAATTACATTAGGGTTGGGACTTCTTGGTATCTGGTTGGCTCAAGGGATAGATGAATGGTTTAGAGGAATATTTGCCTTCAGACGCTGGAAGACAAAACCTTGGGAACGAGTGAAAGTTAATCGTTCGATTGCATAAAACTATTTTGGAAAGGTCTATGTAAAAGAGTGTTTTACATAGACCTTTTTTTGGTTTGGCTGATAATTAGTGTTTTTCGCGAATTTTCTCTTCTTTTTCGCGAATTTCTCAAGTGTTTTCACGAACACCTTCCCTCTTTTCGCGAATATCCCCCCAATAATTCATATTATCCCCTTCTCCTACTTTTTCCCTAATTATTGAAAAGCGCTTTCATTCCATTTATAATATCACTAAACCGGTTTACTAAATCGTTTTATGAGAGGTGAGATATAAATGTCTACTATATATATCCCTTTAAATTCCTTTTTTGATGAAAAAATAGCAACGAAAGATTTACTTCAAGCCATTTCAATTATTGAAAAATCAAATGCCTCCGGAATTGAAATTAGGAGAGAATTATTACATGAAGAGGAGTTGCTAACAACCTTACAACATATACAGCCTATTCTCCAGCAAGCTAACTTATTTACCGTTTACTCTGCTCCTATTCCAATCTGGAACAATGCTGGGGCTGTAAATGAGCAAGCACTTCATACTATCTTGGAAGAGAGCGAGATTCTCTCAGCAAAATGGGTTAAGCTACCCTTGGGACATTATCTGGAGAATAAATCAGATCTACACGACTTATGGAAAATTATCCACAACTACCCTTCTCTTTCATTATTAGTGGAAAATGATCAAACAAGGGAAGGGGGGAAAATCCAGCCGTTAGCATCCTTTTTTGAAAACGCTTCTAATTTAAGGATGCCAATCAAAATGACATTTGATATAGGCAATTGGACCATTCAGGAGGAAGATGCATTGGCAGCATTCCAAATTTTCCAGCCTTATATTTTTTATTTTCATTTAAAACATGTATTTAAACAAGGCAAGCATTTTTTTACCGAGCCCTTGCCACTTGACCCAAATGCTGATTGGCGAAAAATGGATCATTTGATTCCAGCTGCCATTCCGAGAGCATTGGAGTTTTCCTTGGAGAGATCAATGGTGGAGATTAATAAATTTATAGATATTGTCCATTCAAATCAAAGGAGGGAAAAATTACATGCACTCAATTGATGTCATTACATTCGGCGAAGCCATGGCGATGTTTATAGCCGACTCTTGCGGCCCACTACATGAGGTACAGCATTATACAATGGAACTGGCAGGGGCGGAAACAAATGTAGCAATCGGCTTAGCTAAATTAGGATATAAAGCTAGCTTTGTAAGTAAAGTTGGTGCTGATGCCTTTGGAAAATTCATTATGGAAAACCTCCAAAAGAATCAAGTTGATGTAGAAAAAATCATGACAGATGCATATTTCCCAACCGGATTTCAATTAAAATCACGGGTAACCAAAGGTGATCCAGAAGTCCAATATTTCCGAAAAGGCTCTGCTGCAAGCCATCTAGCTATTGCTGATCTTGATGAAGATTATTTTCAGAAGGCAAAGCATCTGCATATGACTGGTATTCCATTAGCGCTTTCCTTGGAAACTAGAGACTTTGCTCAGCATGCTTTATCATTTTTTAAAAAGCAGTGTAAAAAGGTTTCTTTCGATCCAAATTTGAGACCAAAACTTTGGAATTCAGAAAAGGAAATGGTAGATACCATCAATTTCTTCGCGAAACAAGCGAACTATGTGTTACCAGGAGTAGAGGAAGGCATCAAACTAACGGGCTATCAAACGCCTGCCGATATTGCTTCCTATTATTTAGACGCTGGCGTAGAATTAGTTATCATCAAACTTGGCGCGCGAGGTGCCTATTATAAATCCCCTACAGAAGAAGGAACCATCTATGGCTACCCTGTAGCAAAGGTGATTGATACAGTTGGTGCAGGTGACGGCTTTGCTGTTGGAGTAATAAGTGGGTTCTTAGCAGGTCTTCCTGTAGAGGAATCCGTGCAGCGCGGAAATGCAATTGGCGCGTTAGCTGTACAATCGCTGGGTGACAATACTGGCTACCCGGATAAACAAGAACTTAGGCAGTTTATAAACAATCATTCTCAAAGGAGTGTACGTATATGAATACCCTTTCTAAAAAAAGATGGATTCGTCTTATCCCGATTGTTTTTATTACTTATAGCTTAGCTTATTTAGACAGAGCAAATTATAGTTTTGGAGCTGCTGGCGGCTTAGCTGAGGATTTAAATATTACTGCGGCTACCTCTTCTCTACTTGGTGCATTATTCTTTTTAGGCTATTTCTTCTTTCAAATTCCAGGTGCTCATTACGCAGAGAATAAGAGTGCAAAAAAGCTAGTATTTTGGGCATTAATCCTTTGGGGTTTCTTAGCAACAGCTACTGGTCTTATTTCAAATGTGAACGTTTTATTCGTCATACGCTTTAGCTTAGGGGTAGTAGAAAGTGCTGTTATGCCTGCGATGCTAGTATTTCTAAGTCATTGGTTTACAAAAGCAGAGCGTTCTCGAGCAAATACATTCCTCATTCTAGGAAATCCGGCAACTGTTTTATGGATGAGTATTGTATCTGGTTATATTCTTGAATCACTCGGTTGGAGATGGATGTTTATATTAGAAGGTTTACCTGCCGTGATTTGGGCATTTTTATGGTGGAAACTCGTCAATGATCATCCAAAAGATGCAAAATGGCTTAACAGCGACGAAAAGGCTGCCATTCATCAATCATTGCTGGACGAACAAAAGGAACTTAAACCAGTTAAGGACTATCGTGAAGCATTTAAGTCAAAGACTGTTATTCTGCTCAGTCTTCAATATGCGCTTTGGAGCATTGGCGTATACGGTTTTGTGATGTGGCTTCCTACTATTATTAATTCAGCCCCAAATGCAAGTATTGTAACAACGGGCTGGCTCGCATCAATTCCTTATGTATTAGCATGTGTGTTAATGTTAGCGGTTTCTTACTTCTCAGATAAATTTCAAAATCGCAAACTATTTGTCTATCCATTCCTCTTAATTGGGGCAATTTGCTTCTACGGCTCCTATTTAATTGGCACAAGTAATTTCTGGTTATCCTTTATTCTCCTTTCTATTGCAGGAGGAGCAATGTATGCACCTTATGGTCCGTTCTTTGCGATTATTCCAGAAATCCTTCCTAGAAACGTCTCTGGTGGGGCAATGGCATTAATCAATAGTATGGGAGCATTAGGCTCTTTTGCTGGAGCCTATATCGTTGGCTATTTAAATGATTTAACTGGTGGTTTTGGAGCTTCTTATAATTTCATGGCAATTTCCTTATTATTGTCAGCTATTTTAACAATTATTGCTACAAAAAAGGAAAAGAAGGTAATAGGAAAATTAGCACAGCAACCATTGCATGAGTAATTTTTAAGCGTTTTCCTCTTTCGCTTTCTTGTAACGATAGATTGTTTTATACTAGAAAAAGAATCTATTAAAGTAGCGAGAGAGGAAAACAAATGGCGAAAGTAACCATGGCGGATGTAGCGAAATATGCAGGTGTTTCTAAAAGCACCGTTTCACAATATATCAACAAGCGTTATGAATATATGGGAGAAGACACAAGGGAAAAAATCAAAAGTGCCATTGAACAACTAGGTTATCATCCCAATTATATTGCACGCAGCCTTAAGCAAAAGAAAACTTCTATGATTGGAATTATTGTAGCCGATATTGTTCATCGTTTTTCGACAGAAATCTGCCGTTCTATTGAAGATTACTGCTTCGAGCATGATTATCAGGCAATCATCTGCAACGCTGACAACAATCCCAAAAAGGAACGAACATATATCGAAACATTGCGTGCCAAACAGGTAGATGGTCTGATTATTTTTCCTACAGGGCAAAACACCGATATTTATGCCAAAATGATAGAGGAAGATTATCCCGTTGTTTTTATGGATCGAGATATTCCGGAAATAAATGCTTCTTTTATTTTATCCACAAATATAGAATCAAGCTATCATGCAATCAAATTATTTTTGGAAAATGGCCACAAGAATATTGCTATTTTGACACAGCCATTAACTATCTCAACAAGAAAAGAACGAATTGAAGGCTATAAGAAAGCATTGCTAGAAAACTCTATAGACATATGCGAAGACTATATTATCAGCTCAGAAATAGAAAATGTGAAAACTGAATTACATCACCTATTTCAGAAAAAGAACCCGCCCACTGCTATCCTGGCAGGTAATGATTTAGTATTCTTAGAGACTTTAGCATTTTTACAGGAAAAGAAACTGCGTATTCCTGAAGATGTATCCCTAATTGTTTTTGATAATTTTCCTTTTGCACATCTTTCCAATCCTCCAATGACGATGATTGCACAGCCTGCCTTTGAAATGGGAAAAAAGGCTACGGAAATATTATTAAAACAAGTTAACAAGGAACATTTTAAAGTAGAAAAAATTATTTATCCTTGTGAATTAATTGTTAGACCATCCTCCATAAAGAAAATATAAAAAATCGATCGGAGAAGCGTTCCTTCTATATGAGCAGAATGACGCTTCTATACTGTTCCATTATTCTATTAAAAATTTTTACTGTTTAAATAAACCGGTTTAGTATTGAAAGAAAGGACGGTTAACAATGATCATTCAATTAGCTTTGGACCGATTAACTATTTCGGAAGCAATTCGTATAGCCCAGTTAGTAGAAGCTGATATTGACTGGATTGAAGTTGGGACCTCTCTAATCAAGGAATTTGGAATAGACAGCGTCCGCCAAATGAGAAAAGCATTTCCCCATAAAAAGATCCTTGCTGACACGAAAACAATGGATAATGCGAAATATGAAGCAGAGATTAGCTTTGCTGCCGGGGCAGATATCATCACGGTTATGGGAACAGCCCCAAAAGTAACCATTGAGACATGTATGGAAGTAGCAAAAAAGAAGCAAAAAAAAGTAATGATTGATTTATTAAACACTTCCAGAGAACAAATGATATCACTTGCCACGATTAAGGATGCTATTTTTTGCTACCATATAAGTAAGGATGAGCAAGAACTAAATGGGAAAAGCGAATGGGAAACCGGCACTGCCTATCTAACCCCAATTGCAGCGGCAGGCGGAATTACTATCGATTCCATCCCACAGCTTCAAACAAACGGCATTGATATAGCCATTATCGGATCCGCTATTACGAAGGCTGCCGATCCAGCAAAGGCGGCAAGACAATTTAATCAGGAGGTATTGTCCAATGAGTAAGCTTACAGCTATTCAACAGGAAATCCAAGACGTTTTGTCACAAGTCGATGAGAACTTATTAATTGATACAGCAGCATTAATTAGAGAAAAAAGGAGAATTTTTGTCGTGGGAGAAGGACGATCTGGGCTCATGGCCAAATCCTTTGCCATGAGATTAATGCATTTAGGAGCAACCGTTTATGTAGTGGGCGAGACAATTACTCCTTCTATTTCTTCTGAAGATATATTAGTCGCGATTTCTGGTTCTGGGAAAACAAAGTCTGTTATTTGGACAGCTGAAACTGCTCATAAACTAGGATGCACTGTGTTAGTCTTAACTACTGACCCTAGCTCTCCACTTGTGGAAGAGGCAACCCATACAATCTGCATTCCGGCAAGCACGAAATATCGGCAGGCAAATGAGATGAAGTCTATCCAGCCCTTAGGCTCATTATTTGATCAGTGTGCCCATATTGTCTTTGATACCATTTGTCTAAATTTTGCTGAGCTAAATGAGATTGGATTTGAGGAAGCCTTTAAGAGACATAGCAATATGGAATAATAATGCTTGATAAATACCCGTAGAAGCGAGTGACTGAGTTTACGTGCTCCTAAGCGGGTATTTTGTGCCTCTTTTGAAGAGCATATCGGCTGTTTTTATCATAAAAGAACAATCCTCTTATTTTCACTGCTATTGTTTATCCTCGCCAAAACACAAATTGACAATTACTAAAATGGTTAAATCACTCTACTCTTCTAGAATAGTCGATCCTCGAACAATAAGCTTCGGCTCAAAAATATGTTTGCCTTGATTTTTGTTCCGTTCATTAATTTTTTTTAGGAGCATGCGTGCACAAGCCTCTCCCATTTCCATTAAGGGCTGCTTAATTGTGGTAATTTTTGGTGAGGAGATTCTATCTAGAAAGACGCCATCAAACCCAGTTACTGCGTAGTCTTCTGGCACACTTTTCCCCTTCTTCTGAATAGCACGAATTACTCCTGTTGCAATGCGATCTGAGGCGCAAACAAACCCAAATTTACCATCGTTCTTTGATAGGAATTCAGAAACCTTTGCCTCGGCTGCTCTTGAACTATTTGCTACTCTTATAATTTTTCCTTCTATAGCATTCTCTGAAATTGCATCTAGGTACCCTGCCTCGCGAAGTTGCCCAAAAGGCTCTTTCTCATCAATTCCGATAAAAATTAGCTGCTTATATCCTTGGTCTAAAATATGTTTAGTCGTAACATATGTCCCTTTTTTGTTATCCACATCGACAAAATCAAATCCATGCAAATTCTCTCCAAATAATACAACCGGAATTGTTAATTTTTCAATAAAAGCATAGTCAGATTCGCGCATACCCGTAACAATGATGCCATCACACTTTCCTATATTAAGTGATGTCCTTGTTACTAGCTGTAAGGAATAATGGTTCTTATCCAGCTCCCTGCTCATTCCCGTTAATAAATTCATATAATAAGGTTCAACCGTGTCCATTTCTTCTAAAATAAGTAATTTAATCACTTGTGTTCGATTATTAACCAATGCTCTTGCCGCATAGTTAGGAACATAATTTAATTCTTCCATTGCTTTATATACAAGCTGTTTTAATTCATCTGTTACTTGCTCTGGATGATTTAACACTCTTGAAACTGTCATCTTTGAGACATTTGCTTTTTTTGCCACATCTGAAAGTGTTGCCAATGGAACTCCCCCAGTATTAAATTTAGATTTCTCTATTCATTAGATTACTAATTATTGAAAGCGATTTATTATACTACTTCATTTATTCTACAACAAATAATTATTCACTATTATATTTAAACTAAACTTTTTTATAATTATGCTTGATAAATAACGAAAATGGGTTGATAATAGAGGGGTGCAAACGTTTTCCTTTTATCTTTTTATATTATAATTGTTTTTTGCTAGATACTCAACTCTTTAATAATGCAAACGCTTGCGTAGAAAGGGAGATTTTATGTTAAAAGAAGCGATTTATCATCGGCCTGGCAATAATTTTTCTTATATTTATAAAGACGATCTAGTCCACATCCGTCTCCAGACAAAAAAAGCAGAAATGGAATCTGTTCAGCTTATTTTTGGAGACCCTTACATTTTTGTGAATCAATCTTGGCAATACGAAAAAGCTCCCATGAAAAAAAGTGGCAGCACAGAGCTTTATGATTATTGGTTTATTGAAATAAAGCCTGAGTATCGACGCTTACGCTATGGATTTGAGCTTTCATCTGAAAAGGAGACACTTATCTATACAGAAAAAGGATTTTATGAAGCAATTCCAACAGACGATACTGCCTATTATTTTTGTATCCCTTTTGTGCATAAAGAGGATTCTTTTCATGCTCCCGACTGGGTAAGAGATACGGTTTGGTATCAAATTTTCCCAGAACGTTTTGCCAACGGGAATCCTATGCTTAATCCTGCTGATACGCTCGAATGGGGAAGTACAGAGCCTACCCCTACCAATTTTTTTGGTGGCGATTTTCAAGGTGTTATCGATCATGTTGATCATTTAGTTGATTTAGGAGTTAATGGTGTTTATTTCACTCCAATATTTAAAGCTTACTCTAATCATAAATACGATACGATTGACTATATGGAAATCGATCCCCAGTTTGGCGATAAACAGACGTTTCAAAAAATGGTAGATGTTCTTCATGATCATGGGATTCGGATTATGTTAGATGCTGTTTTTAATCACAGTGGCTATTTCTTCCCTCAATGGCAAGATGTCATGGAGAAGGGGCAGGAATCTATCTATAAAGATTGGTTCCATATTCGTGAATTCCCAATTCAAACAGCACCAATTCCAAACTATGATACTTTTGCCTTTACCCCGTTTATGCCAAAGCTAAACACAAGCCATCCAGAAGTAAAAGAATATTTATTAGAGGTTGGCCGATATTGGGTAAGAGAATTTGGCATCGATGGCTGGAGGCTGGACGTTGCCAATGAAGTAGATCATCCATTTTGGAGAGATTTCCGCACAGAGGTGAAAGCATTGAAGCCCGATGTGTATATTCTCGGAGAAATATGGCATGACTCTATGCCTTGGTTGCAAGGAGACCAGTTTGATGCTGTTATGAATTATCCGTTCACAACAGGTGCCGTAAATTTCTTTGCGAAGGATTCGATTACTTCGACAGAATTCAAACATACGATTACCAATGTCCTTCATATGTATCCAAATAGTGTTAATGAAGTATCTTTTAATCTATTAGATAGTCATGATACGCCTCGTATTTTGACCCTTGCAAATAATCGAAAGGATAGAGTGAAACTACTCTATTTATTCCTTTTATCTTTCACAGGAACACCTTGTATCTACTACGGCGATGAAATAGGGATGGATGGCACACAGGATCCAGGCTGCAGAAAGTGTATGGTGTGGGAAAAAGAGAAGCAAGATCTTGACTTATTTGCCCATATTCAAAAATTAATTTCACTTCGTAAAAACCATCCGGCATTTGGTAACAAAGGATCATTTATTTTCTTGGATTCCAATAATAATAATATTACAATGTACCAAAAAACATACAAAGAGGAACATATTATTTTCTCTATTAATAACACAGATCAAGAACAAACTTTCACGATTCCCGTTGAGTATATCGATAATAAAAATGTTCAAGATCTCTATCATGATAAAGAGATTATTTGGGACCTAGAAAAAGAATTAACATTGTCTCCAGGTGCGTTTTCAATTTTACAATTCAAGGTGAAAAGCTAACACCAACCTCTTTTAAAAAGCGGATTCCTTCTGCGCTATGCAAAGGGAATACGCTTTTTGTTATTGTTATTAACTTGGCTGGGACTTATATGTGTTGAATATCATTTTTTCTGGCTTTTATCGCTCACATGAACGCCACTTTTTCCGACTCTCCCTCTTTTTCTGGCTTTCATCTCTCTTAGAATGCTACTTTTATCCCCTCTCCCCAAAACAGCACTTTCCCCAGCCAATAAAAAAGAACAGAGCATACAATACACTCCATTCCCTCTCACTCTATTATTCTCCTAATTTCTCTCTTAGCCGTTCAAGGGTTATTTCTGCGGTACTTCCGACTTGCCAATCTGCTAATTTCATGCGGTCAGGGGTGCCAACACCAACTGCAAACATATTTGCTCCCTTTATTGCTTGAATGCCAGCTTCCGCATCTTCCACTCCCACACATTCACGCACTTGTAATTGCAGCTGCTCTGCTGCTTTTACAAAGATTTCTGGATCAGGCTTCCCTTTTTTTAATTTTCCGGGATCGACGATGGTATCAAAAAAGTTTGTTACTTCTAATCGATCTAATATCACTGGACCATTTTTACTTGCAGAAGCAAGGCCAAGCTGTAAGCCGGCTTCTTTGCATTCTACCAAGAAGTCTTTTATCCCTGGCAATAAATCATGAGGGGTAATTTCTTTAATTAGCTCTTGATAATAGGTATTTTTATCGTGTGCCAGCTCTTCCACTTGCGCTTCAGAGAATTGCCCGCGAATTCCCCCATGATCTAGTATTTTATATAAAGAGTCCATGCGGCTAACACCTTTTAATTCTTCATTAAACTCACGATCAAAAGGAACTCCAATGGCCTCAGCTGTTTTCTTCCACGCTAAATAATGATATTCTGCAGTGTCTGTAATAACACCGTCTAAATCAAAGATAATTCCTTTTAACATATTAATTGGCCTCCCTATATAAAAGGAGCCGTGCTTGCTTTATTCTAGCGCTCTTCTCTAGCAATAGAATACAATCAATCAGCGGCTCCCTTCTTCTAACTAGTTATTTCTTTCCAACAAACTCTTTTTCTAGTAAAATATCTTTTCCATATAACTGCATCTTTAGCGAACTCCCGGATAGAAGTTCTAATTTCACTTCCTCTGAAGTCGTTGTGACCCGAATTAATCGATTCCGATAATTGATTGTAAAGGTGTAGCTATTCCATCCTTTCGGAACAAATGGTGCAAAGGAAAGAGTTCCTGCTGCTGTGCGCATTCCAGCAAAGCCATGGACAATAGCCAGCCAGCTTCCTGACATACTAGTTATATGCAATCCATCTTCTGTATCGTTATTATAATTATCAAGGTCTAATCTTGCCGTGCGCTGATACATCTCATATGCCTTTTCCTCCAGCCCGATCTCTGCTGCTAAAATAGAATGGACGCAAGGGGAAAGACTTGATTCATGGACAGTCATTGGCTCATAAAAATCAAAGTTGCGCTTTTTCTCTTCTAAGCTAAATTCATGATTTAAGAAATACATCCCTTGTAAAACATCTGCCTGCTTAATGAAACAAGAACGTAAGATTTTATCCCAAGACCAATTTTGATTAAGTGGTCTCTCTTCTTTTAAAAGGGTATCTACGGTTCTTAAGTCTTTATCAAGGAATGTATCGTGCTGAACAAAGATTCCAAATTCCTCATCTACTGGGAAATACATCTTGTCAATGATTTCTTGCCATTTTGCTAATTCACTTTTGCCAATATTTAAATCTATTTTTCTTTTTGAAGTTGTTTTTTCAAGTAATTCTAAAGTATATCTTAATGTCCACGTCGCAATCTTATTCGTATACCAATTGTTATTCACGTTATTCTCATATTCATTTGGTCCTGTTACTCCATGTATCATGTATTGATCATTTTTTTTCGAATAATGTACGCGATCTGCCCAAAAGCGGCTGATTCCGACTAACACATCTAATCCTTCATTTAGTGCATAGGTTTCGTCACCTGTGTACGTTGTGTAATTAAAAATGGCGTGGGCAATGGCACCGTTACGATGAATTTCTTCAAAGGTAATCTCCCACTCATTATGGCATTCTACCCCTGTGAAGGTTACCATCGGATATAATGCACCTTTCAGTCCCTGCTGTTTGGCATTATGCTCCGCACCTGGCAGCTGTTGGCGACGATAACGTAATAGCTGCTCTGTTACTTTAGGCTCTGCTACTGCCAAATACATTGGAACGATATATGCTTCTGTATCCCAGTAGGTTGCTCCACCATATTTTTCTCCTGTAAAACCTTTTGGCCCTACATTGAGACGCGCATCGTCCCCATAGTACGTAGAGAATAATTGGAAAATATTGAATCGGATCCCCTGCTGTGCTTCTTCATCCCCATCAATTTGAACATCCGCCTTTTCCCAGCGGGCTGCCCATGCAGCAATATGTTCTTCTTTTAAGGAATCATATCCTTTTTCTTTCGCTTGTTTTGCTAACAAGTCAGAAACAGCCCCTAATCTTTCTTCTTCCCAATCGCGAGAGGTCGAAACTGCCACATATTTCTGGAGGTGGATTGTATCTCCTTGTTTAAGCTTATTGTTATATGCATTAGCAACATACATCGGCTTTTCATTGTAAGAAGTTACTTCTAGATGATTAATGGTATTTGCCATCGAAGCAGATACTGCAAATCTTGGTGTTCCAAAAGGATTATCAACCGTTTTCATTATTAGATTGGCAGCATTAGCTTCTACTTTTCTGCCAGTCTCTTCCCAGAATTTTTCTTCATAGTTGGAATCTTCATTAGTCACATCACCATCTAAATATGGAACCAATTCAATCTTATGCGCTCCTGTTAGCGTTGTTACCTTTATATCTATTGCACAAACTTCTTTTGCAACAATACTTAAAAAGCGTTCAAACTCAAACTTGATTTGACTTTCTCCTTTTTGGAGGATGAAGCTTCTTCTTAAAACGCCTTCCTTCATATCGAGCTCTAGGTGAAAATCAATAATGTTTTCCTTATACAAATCTACTTTGGTACCGTCTACATAAATATCTACACCAATGAAGTTCAGCGCATTGATCACTTTGCCAAAATATTGAGGATAGCCATTTTTCCACCAGCCAACCCTTGTTTTATCAGGAAACCATACACCTGCAATATACGTACCTTGATGGAAATCCCCTGAGTATCCTTCTTCAAAGTTACCACGCATCCCCATATAACCATTTCCGATGGAGGTTAGACTTTCCTGCAGTCGCTTTTCTTTTTTTTCCAACTTATTTGATATTAATTTCCAGCTGTTTATTTCGAAAAGACGCTTATTTGTCATAATCTTCTCTCCCTATGCTTTATCTGAATCTATCTTTAGTCTTTTTTCTTTAAATCCTGTTCTAAAAAAAGCAAATGCAATCATTAATACCGTTCCAAGTCCTTGTATCATGATGAAGGTTGCAACATCAAATTGAATAAATCCATAGATTACAGCTAATATGGTTGGTAGTCCTGCTGCATTCAGGACAATGGTTGCTGCCTCTTTAAAGGTTCTTATATCGGTAATATTGGATTTCTTTGTCAGCCATAATACGAGTGACATAAATAGAAATTGCACTACATTCATCGCTGTATAAACACCTGCTAGTAATAGTAACAGGATTGGCAGAAGGTAAGCTTTGTTCTGTACATACCATAATGTTCCGATATATTGCAGGACATCTTCCTTGTTTTCTATTTTGAAAGGATATTTCTCCTCATTCATTGGGTAATACAATTGAAACCCAAACCCATTTTCTTCGGCAATTACAGCATAGTCTTCTTTAAAAACAACGGCATTTGCATATCCTTTAATACCAATTGTCTGATCTTCTCCAGTCATCTGATATTTATTGTCCTTATCAATCGCAATCACATTTCCGCCTGTCTCTTCTGCATATTGACTGTCTATTCCCACTAACTTGCCGTTTTTCACTTGTTTTGAAGACAATGACTTAGCAAAATCATCTGTAATTAATTCAGCTGTTTGTGGAAACAAAAACTCAAATGGGAAATTTGTTAGTTTTGCCATTTGAATAGAGGTTGGCATCATCATACATGCAATTAAGAAAATAAAAAGGAAAATCATTTTCGGCCATGTTAATAGATTCTTACCCTTAAATACATTTGTCGGTGTAATAATAGACTTGAAATATTGCATCAAAAATGGTTCCGACTTCTTCATTGTAATCCCACTCTCTTACTTTAAAATTCTTTGTTGTTTTCTTTCTATCCTAAGACGTCCGCGCCACTACTAGCAGACGTCTCTAACATTTCTTCAGTTGGTCACCGATTAGCCTTTTGATCCGCCGCTAGTTAAACCAGATACAAAGTTCTTTTGCAGGAAGAAGAATAAGACAACAATTGGTAATGCTGCGAGAACCGCTCCTGCCGCAAATAGCGCTACCTTTTGTTCACGCGGGTTGGAAATTAATGTTTGTAATCCAACAGCCAATGTTAATAATTCGTTGGAGCGTAATAAAAACTTAGATAATAAGAAATCATTAAATGGTGTCATAAATGCCCATAAAGCTTGAACGGCAAGCATTGGGCGCACTAATGGTAAGTTAATTTGTACAAAGATTCTTAAATGACCTGCTCCATCAATTCTTGCACTTTCGTCAAATTCACGCGGTATGGTATCAAAATACCCTTTCATTAACCATACGTTCATCGGGATACCACCACCGATATAGATTAATGACAGCAGCCAATAAGAATCAATTGCTCCAAGTACTGTTGCTAGTACGTAATAAGCAGTTAATGCTGCCATTGTTGGAACCATTTGAATAACAAGGAAGAAAATTAAGCTATATTTTCTTCCAACAAAGCGATAGCGGCTGAATACATATCCAGAAAGAGTGACCAATGTTACTTGCACAACCATTACTGCAACCGCAATAATAATCGTATTTTTATACCAGCTTAAATAATTCGTTTCACTAAAAAGTCTTTGGAAATTATCAAGTCCCCAGTTTGCATCCAATTTCAATGTAAATGCCGCCATATTAGTAGCTTGAAAGGCACTTGATGCCGTTACTAATAATGGGTAAATGATTACTATTGATAGGATTCCAAGAAAACCATATGTTAATATTCTATTGATAAGTCGCGATGCTTTCATGCTCATCCTACATCATCTCCTCATTGCCAAAAGCATTTGTTTTCTTAAATGTTATGAGTGATACTGCAATTACAATTGCGGAAATAATCAATGTTACCGCTGCTGCAACTGCATATTGCGGTGCTTGCCCTGTTGTTAATTTATAAATCCACGAAATGAGGATATCTGTCGATCCTGCATTCCATCCAATACTTCCTGGACCACCTTCATTAAACAAGTAGATGATAGAGAAGTTGTTAAAGTTAAATGTATACTGTGTGATCATAACTGGCGCTGTTGCAAAAAGGATCATCGGTAATGTGATATTGCGGAATTGCTGCAAAGCAGTTGCTCCATCAAGGTTTGCTGCTTCATATAAATCATCTGAAATAGATTGCAATACTCCTGTTACCATTACAAAAATATATGGGAATCCAAGCCAGCCTTGAATCATAATAAGTGCTGTTTTTGTCCAAGTCGCATCTGTCTTCCAAGAAATTGCCGGTATATCAATGAATGGAAGATGATTGATCAATGGGATTACTTGTGCGTTAATGGCACCGATACTGTCATTAAACATATTAGAGAATCCCATGATCGAAATAAATGCTGGTACAGCCCATGGCAATAAGAAAAGAATTCGGAAAAATGCTTTCCCTTTTACATGCTTCTGATGTAGCACTACAGCAGCAATAACACCAAGAACGATTTGTAAAGTGGTTGCCCCAAATGTCCAAATTAATGTCCAAACAAGGATTTTCATAAATGTTGCACGATAAGAACTTAAGAAAAAGATGTTGGTAAAGTTCTCAAAACCAATCCAATCAATCAGCTTAAATGGCGGTATATGTTGAAAATCATAGTTTGTAAATGCTATAAATAATGTCACTAATACCGGAAAAATAATGATAAAAGCCATTAAAATATAAGACGGGAATGTAAAGATGTAAGGGAATCCTTGCTCCCAAAGATTTTTCAATATATCAACCGTCTTCGTATTGATTTTTTCTCCTCTATCTCTTAATGCCCCTATTTTACGAGCATCATAAATGTTTAGTATATAGAAGAAGAGAAAGATAACAGTTAAAATTAACTGTAATGTTCCTTTAATCATTAGGAATAACGAGTGATCATCACGAGGTATACTTCCTAATGTTATTAAGCCTTCCAAAGCCTGAAATCCAGTTAATGCCATCTCTATTGCAAAAACCAAGAAGAGAGCAAAAAATACTATTCCTTTGAATGCTTGTTTATTATAAAACTGACCTAACCCAGGAATAATGGATAACAGGGATGCTTTCTTTTTATGATTTGTTTCATTTCGACTCATTGTGGGCTATCCCCTTTCTATAAAATTGCATATTGTTGCATAATGGTAATTTATTGATTTACCAAAAGAAATCATCACTCGCCCAACTTCTTTTGATAAACCAACTCTTTTTGAAAGTGTTTTCAATGCAAACGATTGCGTTATGGAAAGACGAAATTTCTAATTATCAGTTATGACAATTAGAAATTTCGACTAAAAGGGAGTGGAATATCTCCCTTCCTTTAAGCTACCTTATTTATATTTTTGATCAATCGATTCTTTAATATTTTTCACTGTATCTTCTGCAGATTGTTCAGGTGTTTTCGCACCAGAAACTGCATCAAACATTAGATATTGTCCGCCATCCCATACTTCAGCCATTTGTTGAATATTAGGCATTGGAGAAGCGTTTTCAAAGTTTGCAATAACTGCTTGAGCTAATTCATTATCTGCTGGTACCGCTTTACGTGCAATTGTGTTTGCAGGAATTTCATTTGTAGCTTCAAAGAATTTTGTTGAATTATCAGCATTCCCAACATACTCTAACCATTTTGCAGCTAATTCCGGATCTTTCGCATAAGAAGAAGCTACCCACGCTTTTCCTCCACCAAATGCAGCGAATTTTTCACCATTTGGTAATGTAGGGATTGCACCAACTCCATAATTAACGCCAGCATCTTTAAAAGTAGCTGCCATCCATGGGCCATCAATAATTACAGCTGTTTTCCCAGTAGTAAACATTTCTGTGATAAAATCACCAGAACCGGTTACGTCCTGCATACCTTTAGGCCATTGATCATACCAAGTCTTTGCATATTTAATGGCATCGATTGTACCTTGATTGTTTAACCCAATGTCAGTTGGATCTGTTCCTTCACTTCCAAATGCATATCCGCCATATCCAGCAACTAATCCATAACTAAAATAGAAGTCCGTCCATTTTGCTAAGAAAGCTGTGTTCTTGCCAGACTCAGCTTCAAACGCATACTTGCTATCTTTTGTTAATGCTTCTACCTCTGAGAAATCTTTAGGCATTTCTTTAATTAAATCTTTATTATAGAACCCTACTAAAGTTTCGATAACAAATGGTGTTCCATATTGTTTGCCATCAAACGTTACTAGTTTTTCTTCCGTTTCTGTAATTCCTTCAGGCTGTGCTGTTACTTCAGCTAAATGCCCTTGACTTCCCATTGAACCAACACGGTCATATGGTGCGATAAAAACATCTGGACCAGTGCCTGCAGGACCATCTAGCGCTAATGCGTCAGCTTGATCTGTCATCGCCATTACGACAACTTTTACTTCAGCATTATTTTTAGATTCAAAATCGCCTTTGATACTATCAATATATTTTTTATACCCATCTCCATCTACTGACACTGTTAATGTTTGTTTTCCGTCAGAAGATCCGCCTTTTGAGCTTTCTTTCGTATCATTGCCGCCACAAGCGGTTAAAGAGAATGCAGTAAGTAACGCTACTCCTGACATTAATAGTTTTTTATAACTCTTCATGAAATTTTCCCTCCTTATTTATCTCACATTCTTATTGTAGATTTGAAACCGTTTTAATGCAATCGCTTTCTCAGTGTTACCGATAACAGAATGTAACATAAAAACATTACAATGAATAAATTACGCTATTATTGGGTAATGTCCGTAAAAGTATGTATATTTCTATGGACCAATAGAATTTGATTACCTTTGTCCGATCCTTTTTTATTAAATTAGAGAGCCTCTTCATCCATGTACAAATAACAGAATGTTAACTAAAAAAGAGTCGAAGCTATCCTCCCAAGGGGAACTGGTTCGACTCTTACTTTATTAACCTTTATCCTCTTACTCTTTTCAAAGAAACTTTCCCCATATTAAGCTTAGAGAAAACCATTGTTAGAATAAACGGGATAATAATTGCGATTACCATTGCAATTAAAAATGTAGGCATATGTTCTGCTTTGATAGATAAAAATCCTGGCAATCCTCCTACCCCAATAGAATGAGCCATAACTCCTGATCCAACTGAGATAACTGCTGCCACCATCGATCCAATCATGGCCGCTAAGAATGGGAAGCCATATTTTAAATTAATACCAAACATGGCTGGCTCTGTAACGCCTAAATAACATGAGATTGCCGCTGGAACGGATACTTGTTTTTCTTGTTCGTCTTTACGATTTAAATAAATCATCGCTAATACTGCTGATCCTTGGGCAATGTTAGATAAAGCAATCATTGGCCATAGATTTGTTCCGTCAAATACACTCATTAATTGTAAATCGATTGCATTTGTCATATGATGTAATCCTGTAATAACAAGTGGTGCATAAGCAAAGCCAAATATGGCCGCAAATAACCATCCTACCGAAGAAGTTAGTCCAGAATAGACAACATCGGAAATGGCAGAACCAATTGTCCATCCAATTGGGCCTAATACGGTATGGGCAATTAATACAGTTGGTACTAATGCAAGGAATGGCACAAAAATCATCGAAATCGCATTTGGAATGATTTTACGCAGACGTAACTCTAGGAATGAAAGTAATAGACCTGCTAAAATAGCGGGAATTACTTGAGCTTGATACCCAATCATGTCTACTTGAGCAAACCCAAAATCCCAAAATGGAATTTCTTCTGCTCCAGCTACTGCATAAGCATTTAATAATTGCGGCGACACCAGTGTGATCCCTAATACAATTCCAAGAATGGGAGTAGCCCCCATCTTTCTTGCAACTGCCCATGTAATTCCGACAGGCAAGAAGTGGAATATCGCTTCTCCTATTAACCATAAGAAATCATTTGTTCCGGCCCAAAACTGCGACACTTCTACTAATTTTTTAGTTCCGCCCTCCACTAATTTAATTTCGCCTATAACATTACGGAAACCAAGAATTAATCCTCCCACAACAATCGCTGGAATGAGCGGAGTAAAGATATCTGCTAAATGGGCAATCATTCTTTGCAGAAAATTCATGTTTTGCTTTGCTGCCTTTTTCGCTTCATCTTTAGAAGTATCACTTACTCCCGCAATAGCGATAAACTCATTGTAAAAAGATGAAACTTCATTGCCAATGATAACTTGGAATTGGCCTGCTTGAGTAAACGTTCCTTTTACAAGCTTGATTTTTTCAATGCTGTCAATATCAGCCTTAGATGGATCATTTAAAACAAAGCGCATTCTTGTCGCACAGTGTGTCACCACAGAAATGTTTCCGCTTCCACCAACATGCTCAAGAAGTTCTTTTGCCTGTTCTGTGTACTTCCCCATCGTTCTTCCCCCTTTTGACTATACTATCCTGTATTTATTAAATCGATTATAATTCCTATTGCATAATCAATACATGTATATACAAGTGTTGATTACGTTTTCATTATAGTTGTATATACAGGTAGTGTCAATACAATTAAAATAAATATTTGAGATTAGGGAGAAAGGCGTTATTTGTCCATATTTTCCTAATAAAAATAGATCCCTACAATTTATTCATTTCCCTTCGTGTACATTCCGGAAGATATGAATAAATGTGGGATCTAAACTGCCAAGACCTATATAAATACAGCAATACAAATAGCAATAACTATCATCATACTAAAATATAAATAATCAAATAATGTAATAGAAGTTTTTCGAAAATATGTCCTATCTTTTTCTCCTGTAAATCCTCTTACTTCCATTGCCATCGCCATTTGCTCGGAACGGCGAATTGCCTGTGTTAACAAGGGAACTGCATAGCGGAGGAAAGCCTTCCAGGTACCGCTATGTTTATAACCTCGGATTCGATGGGCTTCCTTTAATTGGGCAAGATCTGATTGAAACATCGGTATACAGCGAAAACCAGCCATCATTCCATATGCCCATTTCGGAGATAATTTCCATTGATGGATAAGGCTCATCATTAATTCGTATAAATTCGTGGTGGTTGTAAAAAGCAATCCGATAGTCACAAATGCCAGCATCCGCATGGCAATAAGCAAACCACTATTGATACTTTCCTCAGTTACTTGAAACCAAGCCCACTTCCAAACGACTGTTTCTCCTTTTCCAAATGCCGCTAACATCCAAAAGGTAAGTACAAAAAAAATAGAATATGGGAGAAGCACTTTACCAAGAAATTTCCCTTTCCATCCCCCCAATGTTAAACCGAGTATTAACACATATAGCCAAATTGCTACAGTCGAAAAGGCGCTTTGAATCGTCATTAAAATAACCATTAGTATGATATGGGTCATTAATTTCATCGCTGGATTAAGTTGTGATAGATAAGACTCGTTGCTTTTGATTGTCTTCCGCCTCCTTTAAATCAGCGATTAATTGATAATGAATAGGAGGTATAATAGCTAGCCTTTTACAAAGCTCTTGATTGGAGAAAAGCGAGTACGGCTGATCAGCAAAAACTAGGTTCTTTTGTTGTAGGACAACGACTTTGTCTGCATATTGATCCACTATATCCATATCATGTGTAACCATAATAATGGAAGTTCCCTCTTTCTTTCTTTTTTCAAGAACCTGTAATAAATCATGCGACGATTTTGCATCTTGCCCAAAGGTAGGTTCATCTAATAGAAGAATATCTTGATCTAATAACAGCATCGTAGCTACACTTAATCTTCTTTTCTGCCCAAAGCTAAGGGTGAAAGGATGTTGATTTTTATAAGACTCTAATCCAAATTCCTGCAAAAGCTCTGTCGTTCTTTTATGAATAGCCGCTTTATCCCATTGATATTGAATACCGGAGAATGATATTTCATCAAAAACCGTTTGAGTAATAAATTGGAGCTCAGGGTTTTGAAATACAAATCCTAAGTGCTGATACAGCTCTCTGTCTTTCCACTTTTTCAGATCTTTGCCATGAAAGCAGATGTCTCCTTTTTGGCTTTTTTTAAGATGAGCAATCAGCTTTAAAAAGGTGCTTTTTCCCGCACCGTTATTACCAATAACAGCAATCCATTCTCCTTTATTTACGGTTAACTCGATGTTTTCTAAAATGTTCTCTTTAAGGTAAGCAGCTGTTAAATTGTTCACTTCCAGAATAGGGTCGGGTTTTATTTCAAGAGCCATTGTCCTTTTTCTTTCATATGCCTTTATTAATTCTCGTCTTCTCGAATGATTTTCATTTTGGATTATATCCTCCCACTTATATGGAAAAACTTGTGGAAGCCATATACCTGCCTCTCGCATCTCCGCTTTATATTGTTTAACTACCATAGCTGGGGCGCCATCAGCAATTATTTGCCCTTTTTTATTGAAAAGAATGACACGATCCATCCATTCGATACAGCCATCTAACACATGCTCTACCATTATCATTGTTTGCCCAGCTCCAGCGGCAGTATCTTTCATTACCTCAAAGACTTCTTTTCTACCTGCCGGATCTAGCTGTGCTGTTGGTTCATCTAAAAAAAGCACCTCTGGCTCCAATGCTAAAAGGCAGGCCAGTGCTAGACGCTGTTTCATTCCCCCTGAAAGATTTGCAATAGGAGTATGCGGCTCTATTGTTAGTCCTACCTTTTCAAGAAGTTCAAAAATAATGGCATCCATTTCTTCCCTGGGTACTTTTCTATTTTCGAGACTAAAAGCAATTTCTTCATCAACATGCTGCATGCAAAACTGGGTATCAGGATTTTGGAAAAGAACCCCTGTGCCTTTTCTCCTAATCACTTCTCCCGATACATATGCTTCGATATGTTCTGGAATAATGCCCGCTAAAACAGATAGAATAGTAGATTTTCCACTTCCGCTTGGACCTAGGATTAATACTTTTTCTCCTTGATTAATATGTAGTGTCACTTCTTGGAGGACAGGTTCCCTATCCTCCAAGAAGCGCACAGACAGATGGTTACATCCTAACAATGAACTCATCATTACTCTCCTTCTTTCGGTTCACTTTAGAAATCGCATAACCATTTAAGACTCCTGTTTTTCCAAGTCCCTCTACAATTGCCTTTGCTAATAATCCACCCAAAATAAGACCACTTATTACTTGAATAACAAAGGTTAATAAAAGTGTCGTTGTCGTATAATAAGAAAAACCATTTGCTAGAAGGCTATATAGCATGCTGCCACAAGCTGCCAATCCTCCAGATAACATTAAGACAGAAACATGGTATTTTTTATAACGAAAAATCGCAAATGCTATTTCTGCCCCGACTCCTTGGAATACGCCGATTAAAAGTGCTGATAAACCAAAGTGACTGCCAATCAAGAGCTCGACCGAAGCTGCTACTACCTCTGCAATTAAAGCAGCCCCTGGCTTCTGCAGAATAAAGGCAACTATGGGACTGGCTATCACCCATATACCAAACATAAAGTTAGCACCAACTGGGCCGACAAGTGCCGAAATAGGGAGCCATAAAGTGGACCAGCCCATATAGAGAACACCGCATGCTACGGCAATCACTACTAGTAAGACAACCTCTTTAACTTTCCAGTTCATATAGACACCTCAAACGTCTTTACTGGCCACTCCTCCACCTGGTATGCCATATCCCAAAACTTATATTCTAGCTGACAGCTTAATAAAAAGTATTCCTTTAACTTTTCCTTCTGTTCTTCATTAAGGGTTTCAGCAAGTTCATCTAATCGCTGACAAAGCGGAGTAGTAACTGTCATAGGACCATCCCCATAAAAATGGATCCAGTCATAAAAAGGATGGGTACTATCTGGGTTTACCTCTTCTAAAAGTTTTTTCCCGATTTCTACATACGTCCATGGACAAGGTAAAAGCACTGCGATAATATCAGCAATTCCTCCTTGATGGGCAACTGTTAGCATATGGCGAATATAATGGTGAGCAGCGGGAGCTACTGGGAATCCTTGTAGGTCTTCATATTTAACACCTGCTACCTCACAAAAATTATTATGAGGGTGTATCTCACTATGAAGCACAAAGGAAATTTGGTTATTAAATAGCTCGATGTCTTGTCTGTTCGTACTTTTTGAAATCGCCAATCCATAAATTTTCATAAAAGCATTTAAATATTCAAAGTCTTGTTTCACATAATGTATAAGCTGCTCTTTCTTTAAATCCCCCTTAGCAATTCCTTGTACAAATGGATGTTCCATAATTGCCTGAAAAATTGGTTCTGCCTGTGCACGTAATTCTTGTGAAAAACTCATGTCCATTTCCTCCTTTAATTTTTATTGAAAAGGAAAACATGGAGTAACTTTGTATACAAAAAAGCCACTCCAAAAAATGGAGTGGCTTTATAATGAATAAATAAAACACTAATATTCAATGGGCCGACTCCACTTTCCTACGCTAGTATGAACTAGATCAGGTTCAAAGGGTCCAAGTAATCTTGTCTCAGCCAAAAAGGCTCCCCTAGTGGATTTTCCTATTCAATTACTTACTACATTACCGAATACACATAATTTTTGTCAATCATTTTTCACTGATACTTTTTGATTATTCTGTTTATCCTTCCTATTAGAAGGGAAACTTAAATATATATTTTCCGTTGATCTTTTAGAAACTTTCACAAAATAGACATATTCATGTGATGTTTTTCACAAAGTTTAAGTGTATAATCACTATATAAACAGTAATAACATTTTACAAAAGAAAGAATGATAAGATATTATGGAGAAAAGTAACAGCAAAGTAAATGATTAACGAATTTGTTCTCCATTTAGTAATAAATAGCTCTAAAAACTATTAATCTATTCATTTAGAAAAAGGGAGTTGCAAAATAATGAAACAGCAAAATATTAACCGCGTCGTTTTAATTGGTACAGGTGCCGTAGGATGCAGCTATGCTTATTCATTAATTAATCAAGGCGTTACAGAAGAGCTTGTTCTGATCGATGTCAATAAAGAAAGAGCTGAAGGGGAAGCAATGGATTTAAACCATGGTATCCCATTTGCCCCAGCACCAACGAAAGTATGGGCTGGCGACTATTCAGACTGTGGAGAAGCTGACTTAATTGTCATTACTGCTGGTCTACCTCAAAAGCCAGGAGAAACTCGTTTAGATTTAGTTGCCAAAAATACAGCTATTTTTAAAAGTATTGTAAAAGAAATTACTGCTAGCGGTTTTGATGGAATTTATTTAATTGCGACAAACCCTGTTGATATTCTGACTTATGTGGTTTGGAAAGAATCTGGACTTCCGAAGGAACGCGTAATCGGTTCTGGAACCACATTAGATTCTGCCCGTTTCCGCTATATGCTAGGTGAGTATTTCGATGTTGATACACGAAACATCCATGCTGCTATTATCGGTGAACATGGAGATACGGAACTGCCTGTATGGAGCAGTACAACGATTGGATTAGAAAGCATTGAAACAAAGCTTGCTAAAAATGACAAATACTCTCAAAAAGACTTAGATGAACTTTTCATTAACGTCCGCGATGCAGCTTATCATATTATTGAGCGCAAAGGTGCTACTTATTATGGAATTGGCATGTCACTTGTCCGCATTACAAAAGCTATTCTTGGCAATGAGAACTCTATTTTACCAGTATCTGCATACCTAGATGGTGAATATGGTCATAAAGACATCTATATTGGCGTACCTGCCATTATTAACCGCCAAGGAATCCGTGAAGTACTGGAGCTAGAATTAAATGAAAAGGAAACAGAACAATTTAATCATTCTGTCGAAATTTTACAACAAACAATGAAATCAGCTCTAAATTAATAAGGGATAAAAGCCTATTGCGAACGCAGCAATAGGTTTTTTTACTGCTATGTTTTTTATGATTTCAGCAGTCTACTAATCACTCCTAGATCCGTTCATCGATAAAATTCAGCGGTTCATATCCATATTCTCTTAAATTAATCGATCCGTTTTGTTGAAATACAATTCCCTCTGCTTCTAGCAATCTTCTTTGAAGCTGGCCATGTTCACCGCTTAATCCAATACAGCCTTTACTATTAAGCACTCTATGCCAAGGAAGTTGGTATTTTTCTGATAAGGTATGAAGAACTCTAACAACTTGTCTTGCTGCCCGAGGACTTCCAGCTACAGCAGCTATCTGCCCATAGGTCATTACTTTTCCTTCTGGAATATCTGCAATAATCTCCACTGCTTTTTTTGTAAAAGGGGTCATCATCTTTCCTCCTATATTTACTACTATTCTAACAAAATTCTTTTCCACTTAAAAAGTGTATCTGTCATTTATGATAGAGCAAGAGAGAAATAGATGAAATGTTGATTCAACCGGGAGATTCTTCAAGAAATAAAAAAAGAACTGTTATTCCAGTGAATAACCAGTTCTTCCAAATCTACTATTAATGCCCACCCAAATAAGCCTGCTTTAATTCATCACTTTCCTGTAATTCTTGTGCAGATCCTGATAAAACCACTTTTCCTGTTTCAATGACATATCCTCTATGTGCAATCGATAATGCCATATGGGCATTTTGCTCCACTAATAAAACCGTCGTTCCTTCTTCATTAATTTCTTGAATAACCTGAAAGATGGTACGAACAATAATCGGTGCTAATCCCATGGAGGGCTCATCTAAAAGAAGCAATTTCGGTTTTGCCATTATAGCTCTTCCCATTGCCAGCATTTGTTGTTCTCCACCAGATAAAGTACCAGCTAATTGTTTTTTTCTTTCAAATAACCGCGGAAAAATCTCATAAACCTTTTGTAAATTCTTCTGAATTTCCTGTTTATCTTTTCGTAAAAAGGCACCTAGTTCAAGATTTTCCTCCACAGTCATATTAGAAAAGACACGTCTTCCCTCTGGAACATGTGACATACCTGCCTTTACAATCGATTGTGCAGGCTTTCCTGCAATAGACTTGCCTAAATATTCTATAGAACCCTTTTTGGGCTTGATTAGACCGGATAATGTCTTTAATAATGTACTTTTCCCCGCACCATTCGCACCAATAAGCGTTACTATTTCTCCTTCCTTAATATCAAGCGTTACTCCCTTTAACGCCTGAATATTTCCATAATATACATTTAGATCCTTTATATGGAGCATTATTCAGCAACCTCCTCTCCTAAATAAGCTTCGATTACTTTTGGATGATTTCTAATCACTTCAGGTGTACCCTCTGCAATCAGTTGCCCATGATCCAAAACATAAATTCGTTCACAAATCCCCATAACAAGAGGCATATCATGCTCTATAAGTAAAATGGTCAGCTGAAACTTTTTGCGAATAAAAGCAATCAATTCCATCAGTTCATGTGTTTCTTGGGGATTCATCCCTGCAGCAGGTTCATCCAATAGCAGCAATTTAGGACCTGCCGCTAAAGCTCTTGCTATCTCTAAGCGGCGCTGCTGGCCGTACGGAAGATTTTTCGCTTTTTCCTCCATATATCGGTCGAGTTGAAAAATCTTAAGAAACTCTATTGATTTTTCCTCCATTTCTTTCTCCCCTTTAAAATGGGAAGGGAGCCGCAAAATACTGCTTAGCATAGAGTGCTTAGCCAAAGAATGGTATGCTACCTTTACATTATCTAAAACAGATAGTTCTTCAAATAAACGTATATTTTGAAAGGTTCTACTAATCCCTCTGCGTGTTACCTGAAAAGGCTGCAAACCCTTTAAGCTTTTTCCGTCAAAAAGAATTTCTCCTTCTGTTGGTGCATATACACCCGTTAACATGTTAAAGGTAGTCGTTTTCCCCGCTCCATTTGGGCCTATTAGTCCAATTAGCTCTCCTTGATTCAGCTCTACATCAATCGCGGACACTGCTTTTAAACCTCCAAAAGAAATACCGACATTTTTCATTTGCAATAAAGGTTCCTTCTTAGTCATTAGAATTACCTCCTTTGCGTTTAAACAAATCTGTAATTTCCTTTGTTCCCATTAATCCTTTTGGACGATAGAGCATGACGATTACTAAAACAAGGCTATATATAATCATTCTCGTTTCTGGATAATCTTGAAGATAAGTAGAAATAATAGTCAAGAAGCTTGCTGCAATAACAGATCCTGATAAACTCCCTAATCCTCCAAGGACCACATAAATCAAAATGTCAAAGGACTTTAAAAATCCAAAGTTAGTTGGGTTAATAATATAAAAGTTATGAGCTTGAAGCGCACCGGCTACCCCAGCGAATAAAGACCCTAATGCAAAAGCGGCAACCTTATAATAAGTTGTGTTAATTCCCATTGCATCTGCTGCAATTTCATTCTCCCTAATTGCAATGGCTGCACGGCCATGTCTTGAATTAGTAAAATTAACAATGACTAGAATAGTAATAAATAAACAAATAAACGTACTTGTCCAAGTAGTCAAATGAGTAATCTGCATTCCCGCTGCCCCACCGACATAATCAATATTTAAGAAGAAAATCCGAATAATTTCTGCAAATCCTAATGTGGCGATGGCTAAATAATCGCCTCTTAATCGCAAGGTTGGAATTCCAACTAATAGTCCAGCTAGTGCGGCAACAATTCCACCAGCTAAAATAGCAATTGGAAAAGGCATTTGAAACTTCATCGTTGCAATTGCTGATACGTATGCCCCTACCGCCAAAAAGCCAGCATGCCCAATTGAAAATTGTCCGGTAATTCCTATGACAAGATGCAAGCTAACTGCCAGCATAATATTGATAGCCATTAAAATAATCATATTGCTGTATAAAGTGTCAATCCAGCCGCCAGTCATCAGGAACTGAATTACGCCGTAAATAAGTTCGGACAGTATAAGGAATATCCAAAAAGCTTTTGAGTTTTTCACCCTTCCAGTCACCTACACTTTCTCTTTTGTATTCTTACCAAGAATGCCTGATGGTTTAAAGATAAGAATCAAAATTAAAATAATAAAAGCCGCAGCATCTCTCCATAAAGAAAAACCTAAAGCACTAACAACCGTTTCAACTACCCCTAAGATAAGTCCGCCAATCATCGCGCCTGGAATAATTCCTATCCCCCCTAAAACAGCGGCAACGAATGCCTTTAATCCTGGAATAACTCCCATTAGCGGTTCAATTTTGGTGTAATAAGCGCCAAAAATAACGCCTGCTGCTCCCGCTAAAGCAGAACCAATGGCAAAAGTAGCGGAAATAGTCCGGTCTACATTAATCCCCATTAATCTTGCAGCGTCTATATCATGAGAAACCGCCCGCATTGCTTTTCCTGTCTTCGTTTTATGAACGATAAATTGCAAAATCAACATTAATCCAACCGACGTTCCTAAAATAATTAGGGACTTACTTGTAATTTGTGCCCCAAACACATCAAATGTCTTTGTTGGTAAAACACTTGGATAGGTTTCTAAGCCCGCACCTCTAAAATAAATAAAAACATACTCAATCAATAAAGAAACCCCGATTGCTGTAATGAGGGCAGCAATTCTTGTCGCATTTCTCAACCGTTTATATGCAATTCTTTCAATGATAATTCCAAAGATAGCACAAGCAATCATGGAAACAATCAATGCTGGAAAAAAACTAAGTCCCCAACCAGTAATAGCATAAAAGCCAATAAATGCTCCCACCATAAATACATCGCCATGAGCAAAGTTAATAAGTTTAATAATTCCATATACCATCGTATATCCTAAGGCGATAAGAGCATATATACTTCCCAAGGAAATGCCGTTAACTAGCTGTTGTATCCATTCCATCTATTTATTCACTCCCTTTTGCTAAGCAATAACTTTTTCACATAGCCTACTACTAATTAATTCTTATAAAAAACGTTTTTGTTTATACTCTCTATCTCTATCATTCTTTTATCTCCAATTTTCCTTCCATGGAAAATAGGGAGGCTCACCCTCCCCATCCACCAAGTCTTATTTTGGATCAACCTTTGTTTTAAATACTTGTTTTCCATCTTGATATTCTAAAACTGTTGCTGATTTGATTGGGTTATGATTTTCATCGATTGTCACTATCCCAGTAATCAGCGATAAATCTTTTGTTTTTGCCAATTCTTCTTTAATCTTATCCGAATCAGTACTTCCTGCTCTTTCAGCAGCATCTTTTAATAGATAAACAGAATCATAGCCTAAAGCATTAAATGCATCTGGGCTTTTTCCGTATTCATCCTTAAATGCTGAAACAAACTTTTGAATTTTCTCATCTGGATCTTCCGAAGAATAGTGGTTTGTAATAAACGTATTATTTAAGTTCTCTGCTCCTGCTAAATCAATTAATTTTGGAGAATCCCAGCCATCAGCACCCATAAAAGGAGCTGTTATACCCATTTCGCGCGCTTGCTTAATAATTAAGCCCACTTCTTCATAATAGCCAGGAATAAACACAAACTCTGGATTCTTCCCTTTAATTCTCGTTAGTGTTGCGCTAAAATCTGTATCCTTTGCAACATAAGATTCTTCTGAAACTATTTTTCCACCAGCAGCTGTAAAGGTTTCTTTAAATGCTGCTGCTAATCCTTTTGCATAATCACTTGCACTATCCGCATAAATGGCAGCATTTTTAATTTTCAAATCATTGATAGCAAAATTTGCAGCCACATTTCCTTGGAATGGATCAATAAAGGATGTACGGAATGCATACTCATTTAGCTTTCCATCCTCATTAACCGTAACGTTTGGTGCTGTACCCGATGGAGTTAATAAGACTGTTTGCTTGTCATTAGCTATTTGCACTTGTGCTACTGTATCACCACTTGTAGCTGCCCCTATAATTGCCGAAACCTTATCTTGGTCGATTAGCTTCAATGCACCATTAGTTGCCTCCGTTAAATCAGATTTATTATCTACCTTAACAGGAACTATTTTCTTGCCATCTATTCCACCATCTGCATTAATCTCTTTAATAGCTAAATCAATACCGCTTTCTAATGATTGTCCATATGATGCAACAGCTCCAGAAAGCTCCAAGTTCACTCCAACCTTAAATTCATCCTCTTTTGATGCATTTTTACCACCAGCACTACACCCAGCCAACATTCCAGCAACTAAGGTAGAAGCGGTAATTAAAAGACTTAATTTTTTCTTCATACAAATCCTCCTTTTGTTTGATTATTCTGACAATAAAAAGAAAATAATACTACCTATTAATTATAAGTGCTTATCAAATCCATTAATTTAACTAGTCAGACTATTCTAATCTTTTTTATATTGCGAAATTAATCATAACGAACAAGACAAAAATAATCAATAGCCGACAAACTTCACCATAACGTTACTATTTCTAACGTTTAAAGGAATAAATTTCAAATATTTTTTAACAATTCTGTCAAATATAAAATAAATCTTCTTACTTTTGTTAGTATTTTTACCAAAATAAAAAGGTTCCCATGTCCCCTTAATAATTCATCCCTATTTGTCATGGATATAAGTTACTTTTTCTCACACAATCGCGACTTTCCTTCTCAAAAATTCATCCATAAATTTTTAAAAATTTTTTATATAACTCATTTTTTTCTTATTTTAGGGAATATACAGTATTAATAAGGTATAGAAAGGAGTACGATGAATGAAAAAAATTCTATTTTCTTCACTCTTTATCTTTTCACTTATAGCTGGTGGCTGCTCCAATGGACCAGCAGAAAGTCAATCAAAACTGCCGACAATGGAGAAAGCCGACGCAGCTGGACAAGCTAATATGAAGACGGAACAAACTACGGAGAAATCCCCATCAAACAATGAACAGATGAAAGAAATTCGCTCTATGCTCAAGATGCAAGGTAATAAATTACCGATGAAATTCCCAATCACTGATTCCGAATATGTTGGAGCTAAAATTAATAAAAATGAAACAGACCAATATTCTATTTCGTTCTATCGAACACAAGAACCTGTCTCTATCAATGATAAATCTTTGGACACAAATGATAATTTGCTTGCTACGTTTAAAGCAGAAACATTCCATGATAAAAACAACCAAGAGGAGCTTTTTCCCGAGACTTCATTAGATTCTATTCCAGATGAAATGAAGGTAGATTTAGGACATAAAATTACAGGAATGAAGGAAGGAGCAGCGGGAAGTTCGTATTTACTTTGGAAAGAGGGACGATGGGTAGTACAAATTAAATCCATTTCTGCTGATAAGTTAGACACTACTGATATCGCAAGAAAAATGGTAGATTATTTGGAGGAAAATGCTCTGCCAGTCCCACAAGAAAATGGAAGAATAGAAGTAAATTATCCGGAAAATGCCGATAAAGTTGAGAGTATGGCGAGATGGGAAGAAGGAAATATTGTTTATACTTTAGAAACAGGAGAAGTACCGATAAATGCTTTAATGATGACTGTCTCAACAGAATAATTCGTATTGCTTTAGTGAAAACAACTGGATTTCGGTTAAATCTTAATTTTTTATACCAAAACAACGTGGGTATCAGCCAAAATTCAGTTTTATCAGCCAAAACAACCTGGATATCAGCCAAAGTTCGGTTTTTTCAGCCAAAACAACCCGGATATCAGCCAAAGTTCAAATTTATCAGCCAAAGCAACACGGGTATCAGCCAAAATTCAAACTTATCAGCCAAAGCAACACGGGTATCAGCCAAAGTTCAAATTTATCAGCCAAAACAACCCAGATATCAGCCAAATTTCAAATTTATCAGCCGAAGCAGCAGGGGTATCAGCCAAAACAACACGGGTATCAGCCAAAATTCAAACTTATCAGCCAAAGCAACACGGGTATCAGACAAAGCAACACGGGTATCAGACAAAGTTCAAACTTATCAGCCAAAACAACACAGGTATCAGCCAAATTTCAAATTTATCAGCCAAAGCAACACGGGTATCAGACAAAGTTCAAATTTATCAGCCAAAGCAACACGGGTATCAGACAAACTCGCTACTTTGCAGCCATTTCTCATCTAACAAAAAAGAGCTACTGGATAAGCGGAAATCCGCCTTCTCCAATAGCTCTTTTGTCTATGCTATTAAAAATATTGCACCATGTAACGATCAATTGAAATTAAGCACGGATTTTCATTACTGAACAATCATCGCATTGAATCATATTTTTTATTAATTCTTTATTCTTCTCTTCAAATAGTTCATTATGTGATGAGACCATTGCGCTATTACTTGCCTCTGGCTGGATATACAATTTAGCTTTGTTGACTGCGTTTGCAGCGTCTTGAAAAGCACCAGCAATTAAATGGACTTTGCCTTCATGCTTTAGAATATCTCCAGCAGCAAATATTCCTGGCACAGATGTCTCACTATTAACATTACCTGCTATGTAAAAATCTTCAAGCATGTCAATTTTTAATTTACTATTTTTTAAAAGCGACGAATCCATTTCATAGCCATGGTTGATAACTACTTCATCTACTTTCAAAGTCTTAACCTCTTCTGATTGTGTATTCGTTAATTCAACAGAATCAATACGATCATGATTTTCATTCGCAATCAGTTTAGTAATAGAGGTATGGAACAAACACTCTACATTGCTTTCTAGCAATTCTCTCGCTTTTGCCTCATGACCAGCAAGTGTATCTTTTCTACATGTTAAATACACTTTCTTAGCTATCGGCTCTAGTTCAAGAGCCCAGTCCACTGCAGAGTTTCCTCCTCCAGAAAGAACAACCACTTTATCTCTAAAATGCATTAAAGATTTTACCGTATAGTTTAAGTTTGCCACTTCAAATCTTTCGGCACCTTCAATTTTTAATTTTTGTGGAGTGACGATTCCGCTTCCTACTGCCACAATGACTGTTTTGGAATAATGAACTTCTCCTGAATCTGTTTCCAGCAAGAAAATTCCTTCTTCATTTTTGGAGATAGAATGAATCTTCGTATTTGTCACTACTTCGGGGTTAAAGGTCAACCCCTGTTGGACAAGCTGTTCTCTCAACCTTTCCCCTGGCATTGGAGTGATGCCGCCAACATCCCAGATCATTTTCTCTGGATATAAATGCAGCTTTCCGCCTAACTGTGGTAAAAATTCAATAATTTTTGTCTTCATTTCTCTAAGCCCACTATAAAAAGCAGAATATAGACCTGCTGGCCCGCCGCCAATTATCGTCACATCGAATAGTTCTGTATGCTCCATTAACCCGCTCACTCCTATAATGAAAGTTTTATACTATCTATATATGATTAACTCATTCTGTTTATTAGTTAAATTGATTATCATTCTCATTTACATACTACCTTGTTTTTGGAACTTTTTCAATCCTATCTAGTAACTTTTAAACAACATTTTGTGAAATCAAACAATCTCTCTACTCAGAATATAGAACTAACTGCCGGTTTTAGATCGTACGTTTCTTTTTATACACTAAAAGTGCAGAATCTTGAGTTATTTAGTGAATCAGGTAGTATTTATAAGTATACAGTATATTTAATTTAATCAGAAAAAACTTTACGAACGATATAAACTGTATATGCTATATTTTCACGTTTGCACTGTCTTTTATTTGTTTTATATAATAAGAAGGACTCTACAGGAGAAGGATATGGATAAGTCCCATTACCATACTGGGAGTAACAACAAGCAAGTAATACTATATCACACTAATTTTCACCCAAAGTTCCACTAAAAGTATTGCCATAATACTCGCTTAATTCCTACTATTCCTCTATAAATAATCAGTTTTATTTTTTATTTCCTATTTATTTATCCATATTCGGAAATTCTCCCAAATAAAAAAGAAGGAGAAGTGATTAATGCCTAAAATTGAAGTTAAAAATCTTACAAAAATATTTGGGGGAAACCCAAAAGAAGGGCTGAAAAGACTAAAGGCTGGCGAAGATAAAACAAAAATACTGAAAGAAACAGGAATGACAATTGGTGTTGATAATGCTTCTTTCCAAGTAAAACAAGGAGAATTCTTTGTCATAATGGGATTATCCGGCAGTGGAAAATCTACGCTTATACGTCTCATTAACCGCCTGATTGAGCCAACCTCAGGTGAAGTGCTAATTGACGGGAAAAATATTACTACCATGAATAAAAAGGAACTTATCGATATACGACGTAAAAAGCTCAGTATGGTTTTTCAGAATTTTGCGTTATTTCCAAATCGAACCGTGCAAGAAAATGTTGAATATGGTTTAGAAATCCAAGGACATCCGCAGAGTGATCGTTCAAAAAAAGCTCTTAAAGCCATTCATGATGTCGGTCTAAAAGGCTATGAGGCAAGTTTCCCTAATCAACTTAGTGGCGGGATGCAGCAACGGGTAGGTCTTGCTAGAGCATTAGCAAATGATAGTGATATCCTTCTAATGGATGAAGCATTCAGTGCATTAGATCCTCTTATTCGTAAAGAAATGCAAGATGAACTCATCCGTTTACAAAACAAGCTTGGAAAAACAATTATTTTCATCACTCACGACTTAGATGAGGCTCTTAAACTCGGTGACCGTATTGCCATTATGAAAAATGGCTTGATTGTACAGTTAGGGACAGCTGAAGAAATTTTAGAAAATCCAGCGAATGACTATGTATCGACATTTGTAGAAGATGTTGACCGTTCGAAAGTGTTAGTTGCTGGTCAAATTATGAAACAGCCCGATCTTATTACCACTTGGAAGGATGGTCCGAGAATGGCCGTAAGAAAAATGGAAGAAGCTGGTCTATCCAGTATCTTCGTAGTAGATAAGGATAAACAGTTAAAAGGCATTCTTACTATTGATGCTGCCATTAATGCCTATAAGGAAAATAAGTGGGTTGAAGACGTATTAGAACACGACTTCCATTCTACTACATACGATACCCCATTAAACGATTTAATTGGGGTTGCAGCAGAATCAAAATTCCCTATTGCCGTTACAGAAAATAATAGATTGTTAGGAATCATCGTTCGAGTCTCTATATTGTCTGGACTGATTCTCGGAAAAGAACAAAAGGAGGCTATCATATGAACTACTTCTTCTTTCCATTAGAAGAATGGACAAATCAATTTGTAGACAATTGGCTGCTGCCAGTTTTAGGTGACTTTTTCGACTCCTTCAGCGGAGTGTTAAGCGTATTCATAAATGCTGTCACCAATTTATTTACCTTCATCCCTGCTGAAATAATAGCAATCCTTTTAGCTCTTTTAGCTTGGCGCCTTGCGGGAAAAGGAATAGCTCTTTTTACCATTATTGGTGCTCTTTACTTAGGTTCGGTAGGTCTATGGACAGGCGCTATGCAAACTCTCTCTATTGTTATTGTAGCAACCTTTTTCTCTATTGTTGTTGGGGTTCCTTTAGGAATATTCACTGCTAAAAATCGAACATTGGATCATATTATCCGACCATTACTTGATTTCATGCAAACACTACCTAGTTTTGTGTATTTAATCCCTGCTATCCTGCTCTTTGGTTTAGGAGAAGTCCCAGCAGTTATCTCTACCTTTGTTTTTGCTACTCCGCCAGCAGTCCGTATGACAAGCTTAGCCATTAAACAAGTTCCCGCTGATATTGTAGAAGCTGCTAAAGCTTTTGGTTCTACTTCTTGGCAGTTGCTCGTAAAAGTTCAGTTACCTAATGCCATCCCAACCATTATGGCTGGAATTAACCAAACGATTATGTTGGCATTATCCATGGCTGTTATTGCATCTATGATTGGTTCTCCTGGACTAGGAAGCACTGTTTTATCCGGTATCTCTAGTGTAAATGTTGGATTAGGTCTTACTGGTGGACTTGGAATTGTTGTTCTCGCCATCATCCTGGATCGAATAACACAGGGATTAGGAAAAAAAGCATAAAAACAAACAATCTACCAAATTAACAGGAGAAAGGAAGTATACGAATTTATGAAAAAATTAAAACTTAGCTTTTTGATGTTTTTACTATTCACTCTTTTAATTGGCTGTTCCTCCCAAAACCAAAATACAGGAGGTAGCGAGTCAGGAGATTCTAAAACTGTTACTTTCGGTGTTACTCCTTGGACTAGTACCATCCCGCCAACAAAAGTTGCTAAACTATTATTAGAAGATATGGACTATACGGTTAAGGAGAAAAATGCAGATGCAGGCGGCGTTTATACAGGACTTTCCCGCGGTGACTTAGATGTATTTATGGATGCTTGGCTGCCTGATATGCATGCAAATTATATGAGTCGATACAAAAATCAATTAGAAGACTTAGCAGTCAGCTATAAAGAAGGGGAGCTTGGCTGGGTCATTCCCTCTAACATAGAGGGCATTGACAGTATCGAAGATTTAAAAGGAAAAGAAGATCTCTTTGGCGGAAAAGTGTACGGTATTGAAGAAGGTGCCGGAATGACCGTCACTTCTAAGGAAATGATTGAAGAATATGGATTAGATTTAGAATATGTTGCTTCTAGTGAAGGTGGCATGCTGGCACAAGCCTCTAAGTTTATCAAAAGTGGCGATCCTGTCCTTTTCTTAGGATGGCGCCCACATCCAATGTTTGTTGATTATGACTTAAAAGTATTGAAAGATCCAAAAGGTTTCTTTAAGACATCAGAAGTTCACGTAGTCGTAAATAATGGTCTAAAAGAAAAATCCCCTGAGGTTTATGAATTCCTCAGCCACTGGAGCATGCCTGTTGAGGATATTGAAGAAATGATTGTTAAAATCGAAGATGGCGCTGATGAGGAAGAAGTTGCACAGGAATGGATCGATAATAATAAGGATAAAGTGAATGCTATGTTAGGGAAATAAATAATGAAGCGGTTGGGACACCGATATTCCAACCAATATAAGCCCGAACAATTATATGGAGATACTTATGCGATTTTCATATAATTGTTCGGGCTTTTTTTATTTTTGGACAGAGGATTGATGGTAATTGCTATCCACAGCGCTAGCACCGATCCGCTTCGTTATTACATTCCTATGGGAAATGACAGAAGTAGATCCACTCAATTATGATCTAATCCCTCATAACGGAAGTATGCGAAATCAGCGTATGTGCTTGCTTTTTTATCCATATCGTGGACTGCTATCCCAATGAAATTTCCGGTAAATCCCCCTGCTAAAAATAGAATATCTTGGCTGCTGGTTATTTCTTGCCAAGAATGTTCTTCATCTGAACGAAAGTAAAAGGTTCCTCTCGCTCCGTTTCCAATAACCTTTAGCTGCACTTCTCCTGCAGTAATAGTGATGATGGCTGGATCTAGTTGAAATTGCCCATCTTCACAACGCATAAAGCGAAGAACTTGGCCTTTTTCTTCATCAAATGTCACGTAAGCATATAGATAATTGCTATCATTTAAATAAAGCATGAGACCAGCCATTTGATTAAAGGTAGTAGGATGGAATGCTACGCTTGTTTCGGCCTGAAAGTGAAAGTCCTTTTGACGAATGGCAAGAATATGATGCTCGAACATGGACTGAATGGATTCCCCTGCAAACATACGTAAATAATTAGATCTACTTGTTAAATCACACCAAGAGTCATCTGCTAAAATACGTAAAGTATTCCACTCTTTTTTTAAAGGGCCAGCAAAGTCATCCTCGAAATCAGTATTGTTTTGAAAAATTACTTGTTCGCGCGTAATAATTTCAGTCACCAGACTGGGACCATTTGTACCAGATGAAAGGCGCAGCCAGCCGTCCTCTGTCCAATAAACCTCTTCTATCGCTGTTTCTCTTCCTAGTATCGCGGCTTTATTTTGTAATGGTCTAGTACATAAATAAACCATATACCAATTTCCAAGGGGCGTCTGCACGATGCTTCCATGTCCTGAGCATTGGAGCGATGACTCAGGTTTATCACTAGCTGTAAGCATAGGATATTCTGGATCTAATTCATAGGGTCCTGTTATTGCCTTTGAGCGGCAGACAGTTACTGAATGCCCTTTCCCAGTCCCTCCTTCTGCCGTTATTAAGTAATAATAGCCTCCATATTGATAGAGATGAGGAGCTTCCGTTTTAGCTAATTCTGTCCCATCAAATAGTTTATAAACGGATCCAATCAGCGCTTGATTCTTAGCATCATATTCCTGCATGACAATACCTGCTGATTTATTTCCTGTTATCATGCGATAATCCCAAATTTCATTTAACAGCCATTTACGTCCATCTTTATCATGAAATAAGGATGGGTCAAATCCACTGCTGTTTAGATATACAGGACTTGACCAAGGACCATTTATATTTGGCGCGGTAATCAAATAGTTATGACAATCCTTAAATGGTCTTTTTGTACTTTTAACATCTGTATAAATTAGGTAGAACAGCCCCTCTGAATAACTAATTTGCGGAGCCCATATGCTTCCATTTTGTGGATTGCCTCTTAAATCAACTTGATTCGTAATAATATCTGTTTCGTGTTCCCAATTTACTAAATCATTAGACTGATAGATTCGTACTCCTGGCAGCCATTCAAAAGAGGAAACAGCAATATAATAAGTGTCATCTACTCTTAAAATATTGGGATCTGGATTAAACCCCCGTAAAATAGGATTTTTTATAGTGGTTCGATACATAACCTTCTCCTTTCTGACTCACATTAACTCCTTTTCGCAACAAACATAACGTTCCTGCTAAAAAAAAGAGAAAGGCGATAGGAAAAGCAATAAACTGGGTACCTATCAATGTTGAAAATCCAGCAACGAGATAGAGTACTCCAGCCCATCTCGGATGTCGATTTCTCCAGATGAAAGCTGTCGCAACTATAACAAATGCTAGGACAAGTACTAGTGTAATACCGAACCATATAGCTAAGACATTCATGGCTTCTAAACTATCCTGCATCTCACCGAAAGAGACACCTTCCTGCAGAATAGGAAACACTGTTTCTTTATATGTTTCTGTATCCATAGAGGTCATTGTTAGTGAAAATCCTCCTAGAAATAGGACACATAACACCATTCCTGCCATCCCAATTATTACTTCCCATTTCCGTTTCATTTCCCTCGTTCCCTTCTCCTAGTCTCTACCTGTAGTAATTTTCTATTTCCCGAAATGTTACTGTTTCTCGATTCTCCTTCTTTCCCCAATCGTCCCATTTATCCGAGTGAATATGAGTCCCTATTCTACATTGAGAAAAGGTTACATTGGCGTATGGTCTCCACGGCCGCCCTAAAAAGACATTTGTTACATCCTTATCTGCTGTTAAATAGCAACGAGAAAATAGGAAGCCATTTTTCCCGGTTGCAGTACTTGCTGCCGTAATATATCCTGGCAGGTTGTTAGGCCGTTTAAGAGATTTCAATTCACATTCTTCAAACTTTGCTTCTCCTCCACCAAATATATAATCAACGGTTCCTTCAATAGAACAATGGATAAAGGTTGTTATATTGTTCTGAAAGTTATTTTTTATTTCTGGAGTTGTAAAAGGAGTTCCATCCTTTTGTACATCTGGCAATGGACCGAGACAAACGGTATCTTGGTACCCTTTTATGGAACAATTTTTAAAGCTAACTTTGTTTCCTTCATTATATAAAGCAACTGCTTGCCCCACTATTTCTCCCGGTCCCGAATTATTTATGATTTCGATATTTTCTATCCAGATATTCTCTCCATTGATAAAAAGAGTCGCTGTTTGAAAAGTACCAATTTCACAACCAAACTCATCCAATTGCCGTGCATATTTATTTCCAATAATTCTGACCGTCCCTATTCCAAACAACTTGCGATTTGATTGATAAAGAAGGATATTTTCATAGTAATCTCCACCTAGGATGATGAATGTAACAGGTCTCTCGATATTGGAACAATGCATAATGGCTTCTTGAATACTCGTAAAATCACAATCATTGCCTTTCCCAATGACAAATTGAAGTTCATTTTTCATAAATGTTTCTGCAAAAAGTTTTCCCATTGCTTTCTCATTTCCTTTGTCTCTTGATGACCGCCAGTTACAATTTGGCTGTTCCACTGATTTTTTGCATCATATTTTCCATATATTTTTCCTAATTCCTCATCTAGCAGTATTACGCCTTCCAGCGGACACATGCGGTCATCTTTTCCAACAAGACTCAAGCGCGGTCTTGGGACAATTAACGATTGTACAGCTAAAGTAGAAAACTGCTTTAAAAAGCCTGGCACATAATAATAAAAACCATGATGATCTAGCCCCCGTTTCTGCCTTAATGTTTCTATATGTACCTGTGCAGCTATATCTACGGTTACTTTTATACGCTCATCTAGTGCTGCCATCCACCAGCTCATAAGGCCTCCCATTGACATTCCAATCGTCGCTACTCTGTTTTGGTCGATATCTGGCCGGTCTACAAGATAATCTAGAAAAGCAATATTATCAAAGATCCGCATCCCCCATAGCGATCTTCCATCTAATAACATTTCTTTAACTAATTCACTCTCTAATTTACCTTTCCGCTCATTAAATCCCCACATATCAATGGATCCAATGGCATATCCTAAAGTCGTTATAGCCTCGACAAAAGAGGGAGATTGTAAATAACTGTTACTTATTAACAGCTCTTCTTTTCCTTGATCGAAATTCCCTCCATGTGAATGATTAAAAAGGACGATAGGCAGTGGACCTTCCTTGTTTAGAGGTTTAGCAACATAAGCGGGTACGGATTCCTCCTCATTTAATTGCAGCATGAGGCTTTCTAATACATAGTTATCCTTCTCTTCTCTCCTTATTAGCTGCACCTTCCTATCCTTTGCATGTGGATAATCCCCTAATAACTCGATTAGCCTTTTTCGCTGTTTTTCCACTTATGCCTTCACTTCCTTTAAAAGCGCTTCTTCCTTCTTTGTATTTTTAGACTTACAGTTTATTAACTCGATATCCTCACAATTTTCTAGAAAAAAAGCTGGACCTTCATGGTTTTCAATCGTCACCCGGTTAAATAAAATATCCTTTGCAAAGCCTACATAAAAGCCCCGGTTATTCATATCTTCTATGCCTGCCATCATTGCTGGTTTTCCAGGAATCGCATCTACCGCCAATGAAATATCCACTTGGTTAAAAGTTAGTTCTGATATATATTGCTCGGCTAAACCGTAAATAAATCCGGCTGCAGCCTGAACATTCCTAGCCGTTATATTGGCAAAATGAATGCGCCTAAACATCGGAGTCTCATTAGTTACTGGGTAAGGATTTTTATCCCATACGTATTTGTCCTTTCCTTTAGGCCCACAGAAATAATATAAATTTAAAATGAACGGACACATTACACCTTCCATTACGATATTGCTTACACGAATGTCTTCAACTACTCCCCCACGTCCTCGTCTCGACTTCAACCGAATGCCACGATCAGTATCTTGAAAGACGCAATTACTTATGGTGACATTTCGGATATTTCCGCTCATTTCACTGCCAAGCACTACTCCTCCATGTCCATGAACCATGGTACAATTTGTAATCGTTATATTTTCACAAGCTATCCGTTCTGCAGTGTCCTCTGTTCCTGCCTTAATCGCAATACAATCGTCCCCTACATCAATATGACAGTTACTGATTCTAACATTCATGCAGGATTCTGGATCAATGCCATCTGTATTTGGTGAATCTTGCGGATTATGGATTTTTATATTATCGATCGTAATGTTGTTACTGCATATGGGGTTAACCGTCCAACTTGGAGAATTTATTAAGGTCACATCTTTAATCGATATGTTTTCACAACCATCTAGGCTAATCAATTTTGGCCGCGGATAAAGCAGCTTCTCTCGCTCATTTCGAAAAAGTTGCCACCATTTCTCTCCATTTCCGTCAATGGTTCCAAAGCCAGTGATCGCAATATGCTGGCTATTTTCTGCGTATAAGCATGAAGCATATACTTCTCTAACTACACCTTCCCATCTAGATGTAACAACGAAATAGTCTGCTTGCTGATTAGAGAATTTCAATACTGCTCCTGCGGCTAAATGAAGTTCAATATGATCCTTTAAAAAAAGCGCACCTGTCAAAAACTCGCCTGGCGGGATAACAATTCTGCCTCCTCCATTTTCATATGCCTTATCTATCGCCTTCTGAATCGACTCTGTACATATACTCCCATCATTCTCTGCACCGAATTCAGTGATAATATAATCGCTCATTTTATAATCTCCTTATTCGTTAATGACTTCCTCCACTTCCACTAATGCCTGTAAAAAGGCCCCTAAGCCTTTTTGGTCATTGCAAATAATTGGTTCACTAATATAATAGGTATAAGTTCCGTCTCGTTTGTCAGCTCCGCCAAGTCCTGCTACCTGACAATTTTTATTTAAATTGACCCATCCCTCTTTTGTCAGTAAAACAAATTCATCTAATAATCCTTGGCAGCTTTTCTTTAATGGATGCAGCCATTCTTGTTTTTCTAGAACTCCCAGCCGTATCCCTTTTGCAATAGAACATACGTACATACTGCTTGCAGACGCCTCCAAATAATTTCCCTTTTCCCCTTGCTTATCGACTACCTGATACCAAACACCCTTTTCCTTATCCTGATAGTTTAGTAATGCTGCCAATGTATTCTTAAGAATTTTTTCTAAAAAAGGGCGATCAGGTGTATCCTTTGGAATAATTTCTAATGTATCTACTAATGCCATGACATACCATCCCATGGCTCTTCCCCAAAAATTCTCTGATAGTCCTGTCTCTTTATTAGCCCATGGCTGGACTTTCTTCTCATCCCATGCATGATAAAGAAGCCCTGTCTTTTCATCTAATAAGTGTTGATAACTGATTTTGAATTGGTGAAGTATATCGTCAAGACCTTCTCCATCTCGATATTCCATTTGATATTGCGCATAGAATGGCGCCCCCATATATAAGCCATCCAGCCAAATTTGATACGGATAAATTTGCTTATGCCAAAAAACACCTTCTGATGTTCTTGGATGCAGCTCTAATTGGGATTTCAATAAATCGGCTGCTTGCCGATACTTTTCCTCCCCCGTTTGTTTAAAAAGTTGAAATAGTAATTTTCCATTGTTAATATGGTCAATATTAAATTCTGATACTTCAAATCCTTTAATCGTTCCATCCGGTTGCACAAAATAATCGAGGTTTTCTTTTATAAAATGCAAATATTTCTTCTTGCCTGTTCGTTTCCAAAGGTTTTCAAACCCTTTTAAAACAACTCCATAATCATAAGACCATTTTCCGTTATAGCCTCTATCTTCATATAATCGTGGAAGTCTTTCCATAATGGATTGTGCTGTTCTTTCTGACCAACTCATTTCTGCCATTCTTATATTCTCCCATCCTATTTAGATTCTTTATAAAGCCTCTTCATGAAGATTGTTGCTTGCCTTATAAAAATCTTGTTTTTAAATTTTTTAAGGTGAGTGTCTAGCCGAAATCTGCTTTCCCCTCACCTTTATTCAAAATTATTTCGTTTGTTCGTATGCTGCTTTATATTCCTCTTTAATCGTGTTTCCGCCAGAATCTCCCCATGTCTTTACAGCTTGTTTGAAACCATCCAGATCTATTTCGCCTAAAATATACTGGTATGTGGCATCAGTAATAATCTTTTGTAATTCCGATCCTTGTGATGTATTGGTTGCAGATTCTAAAGAATAAGCAGGATTTAACACGGCATAATTCGCATTGTCTGCAATCATCTCATCTGCTAATGCTTTAATAGGGTTGGGATCTTTTAAATCATAGCCTGACTCTTTTGGTCTAGAAGCCGCAAATGGCTGCACTTCCTGTGTCCATAAATCCTGATTGGTAATTTCATATGCACCATCATCTGTTAGTTTATAATGGACATCTTCCAAACCATATGTCATTAATGTGTAAATTTCTGGATCTAGTAAATCATTTACAAACTTGAGAATCCTATTTAATTCTGCTTCATCCTTTACTTCGGAACGCGGAAATGCCAATAATCCGCCAATTCCATTATTCGCAGCCCAAATGGCACGCTCAGGATTTGAATCCGATACCATATCGTTCACTAATGCTAATTCCATGTTATCTTGGATGCCTGCAGCCATCGTTTGTAGGTTTTTAGCATCGAAAAGTGCGCCAATATAAATTCCTGCTTTTCCCTGTGCAAAGCTTTGCTGCTGGTCTGTTTTTGCGGTAACGGCAAAGTCTTTATTTATCCAGCCATTGCTATACAGCTCCTTCATATAATCCATTGTTTTTACATAACCATCCGTTTCAAATTCCGGGATGAAGTCTCCATTTTCATCCATTTCCCATACATTAGGTGTACCGAAATAAGAACTTAATGTTTTAAAGGCTCCATATATTAAATCGTTCCTATCTACAAATCCAGTCGTATCATTTTTCCCATTACCATCAGGATCACCTTCTGTAAACGCTTTCGAAACTTCCATTAATTCATCAACAGTCTTCGGGACTTTCAGGCCTAAATTATCAAGCCAGTCTTTACGTAAAACGACACCATTACGAGCTAAATCCTTCTGGAAGGGAATGCCATAAAGCTTTCCTTCTATGGAAGCAGAAACCCGTACATCTTGTGAAATTTCCTTCAGATTAGGGAATTCATCTAAATAATCTTCTACATTCCAAAACATTCCAGACTTCAATGCATTGCGGACAGAGGAATTATCTAGAATGGTTAAAGTAACAATATCTGCTAATGAATCAGATGCTAAAGCTGTATTAATTCTTTCTTCCTTTGAAGCATCTGGAATCCACGAAAATTTGATTTCAGCGTTAGTTTTCTCTTCAATTTTGTCTAAAATAGTATCTGTTGGAGGAGATGCCGTATGTAGAATATTCAGCCATGTAATTTCAGCCTTACTATTTTCATCATACGTCCCAGATGATTGTTCTTTTCCTCCACTACATCCTGCTAATAACAACATACCTGCTAAACTAACACTAGCTAACTTTGATAGTTTTTTCATTTAAACGCTCCTTTACAATTTGATAAAGTGAAGTTCCATCAATGAATGTTCGCACTGATTAGTGGAACCATTCGGGTCTATATCGATGCTCTCCCACCTATCTTCCCCGAATTGGATAAGCTGAAAGTTAAGTCTTATTGTCCGTTAAGCGTAGGATAGACAGTTGTATCTTCTACTTCTTCTGTATTTTGTAATTCCATTCTAGTAAACACTTGATTTGCTGTCCAAGTAATCATATAAAATAAGAAACTAATACCGAAGAAAGTGAGAATCCCAGGAAAAAGTGTGATTGCTGTCCAATAGGTAGCTCCAATCACAACAAACAATAATAGAGAATATTGCAAGCAAGAAAAACCAAAGATAAAGGACATCTTTATGCGAAAGAATATTCCCTTCCAGTTATAATGAGCCATTAATGGATAAATATAAACGGCAGAAAGGAAATATAACGAGAATATGATCATCAAGCATACTTTGAGATACCAGTTTGTAACATGGAGTAAATCGATTACTAACACATAGCCGAGTAGTAAATAAATCCAGCTAGTAACCATGGATTCCTTGAAGGACTCTTTGTAATACTTCCAATAAGAAGAAAAGATAGGGACACTGGTATTTCCCCTCATCCACTGTCGGATGATACTAACTAGTGCATAGGTTGCTGGTCCTGCCCCAAATATCCCCAATCCTAATAAAGTAAAGAGCCACCAGAGGAAATTCACATAAACTAAGTTTAAGATTGTTATAAAAATGTGATTTATTTTTTCCACTGATTTTAACATCCAATTCCTCGCTTTCCCCTAACTTTAATAAACCCCATCCTCACCAAACTTCTTGGCAAGCTTATTTGAAAGCATAACTAAAACTAATCCTACTAATCCCTTAAATAAACCAACAGCAGTACTAAAACTTAATTGTCCATTCTTCAAACCAGCAGTATAAATATAGGTGTCAAAAATCTCTGCAACACTTCTATTTAATGAATTCAATAATAGATACATGTGTTCAAATCCTAAATCTAACGTGCTGCCAATTTTTAAGATTAATAATGTAATAATTACTGGTCGAATGGCCGGTAATGTTACATGCCATGTTTTGCGCAGTCGTCCTGCTCCATCCATTTCCGCTGCTTCGTATAATTGAGTATCTACAGCTGTAATAGCGGCAATATATATGATAGTAGACCAGCCTAGTTCTTTCCAAATTACTTGGGCAATATAAACGGTTCGCGTCCAATCAGGTGAAGTTAAAAAACTGACTTTATTGAAGCCCATTGCTGCTAACATTTCATTAATCAATCCACCATCAACATTTAAAAAGACATATGTAATGGAAACAATAATTACCCATGACATAAAATGGGGGATATAAATTAACGTTTGGATACCAGATTTAAAATATTTGTTTTTGACTTCATTTAGCATAAGCGCTAAGATGATCGGCATTGGAAAGAAAATGAAAATATTTAAAGCAAATAAAATAAGTGTATTACTTAAAAGCATAAAAAAGGTTGGTTCTGTAAATAAGCGAATAAAATGCTTCATCCCTACCCATGGGCTGCCCAAAATTCCTAAAAACGGTTGATAATCTTGAAAAGCAATGATCAATCCGCCCATCGGTAAATATTTGAAAATAATAAAATAGAGAAAGCCAGGGAAAATCATTAAATATAGAAGTTTGTTCTTTCTCATATTAGCCCAAGTTTTTTGTCTTCTAATCTTCTTACGCTGCTTCATAGTTAACTCAGGTAATGTCTGATCACTAGGCTTAATGATACTTTCCATTATTTACCCCCTTACTTTATGATGTGATGTTCAATTCATACTTTAAGCATATGGAAAAAGCATAATTACGTATATAATCATTATTTGATAACGCTTACAAAACCTTGTTATATCAATAGTTTCCTCTTCCCCACCCAATGTAATGATTACCATTTTGTCCAAATGATTATCTGCCTTTTCAATCGAAAAAAACGCACTTGGTAAGCGTTTTCCTTTTCTGAAATATTGATTATATACGTAATTATCCTCTCTTGATAAAGTAACTTTATAGTAAGAGAGTAGATCTATTTCTTACGCTGTTTTCTACAAAGAGTCTTGACTTTACGAAGGCTTCTAAAGTGTGAGAATCCGCAGATACGCACCTGCGGAAAGCAAAGTGGATTTAGGCGAACCACCTTTATTAAACCGGCCTTTCTCCGTTTGCTTGCTGCTCGTTTAACAGTCTTAACCGAGCAATTAAAACATCTTCAGTAAAGCAACTAGCTAAACAAAATAATAAGGAGGATCTATATGGAGAAAACGCATAAAAATAGGAAAATAACAAAAGGAGGAAAGGTCTTTTCTATTATTAATGGAACCATTTTAATCATTATCGCCTTAATTTGTTTTCTGCCTTTTGTAAATGTTATAGCTAGTTCCTTTGCTTCTACACAAGAGGTTGTAGCTAAACGATTTATTCTAATTCCTGAAACTTTTTCGTTAGATGCATACCGTTATATTCTTTCTACACCCACACTTTTTAAATCTTTAGCAGTATCGGTTGGCGTTACTGGCGTCGGTACTTTAGTAAGTATGGTCCTAACTTCTTTGATGGCCTATGGCTTATCACGTAAATATCTTCATGGAAGGGGATTTCTTAACTTTCTTGTTGTATTCTCTATGTTATTTAGCGGTGGAATGATTCCTACCTTCTTAGTAGTTAAAGCCTTTGGGTTAATTGATTCTTATTGGTCTTTGATACTGCCTGTAGCAATTAATGCGTTTAATTTAATTATCATGAGAAACTTTTTCCAAGCATTACCGGATAGTTTAGAAGAATCGGCTAAAATGGATGGCTGCACGGATTTAGGTGTCTTTTGGAAGATTATGCTACCTTTGGCACTACCATCAATTGCAACCATTTCTTTGTTTTATGCTGTTACCTATTGGAATACTTATATGACAGCTATTCTTTATATTAATGATTCTACAAAATGGCCAATTCAAGTTTTATTGCGACAGATTGTTATCGTTTCAAGCGGTATGCAAGCAGAAGGTTCGTCAGTTGACGTTATTCCACCTGCGCAAACGATTAAGATGGCCGTTATTGTTATAGCAACAGTACCAATGCTTATTGCGTACCCATTTGTTCAAAAATATTTTGTCAAAGGGGCATTAGTAGGCTCTGTAAAGGGGTGACGTTACTGAAAAAAAGGAGCCTTTAAAAAAACGATATTCTAGTAACTTATAACCTCATACATTTAAAAGCGTGCCATTTCTCATCCAGCTTGCCCCTTACCGTTTAAGAGGGTATCTTAGAAATACCGGATGTGCTCTGCGGTTCATAAAAAGCGTGCAAGATTAAGCTCTTTCTTGCACGCTTTTTAATTAATGATTATATTGTTTCCGATAATCTCCTGGGGTCATGCCGACTTTTTTCTTAAAAAAGCGGATGAAGTTTTGAGAATTTCGATATTGGAGTTTTTCGGCAATCTCCTTAATCGGTATATTTGTTTCTTCGAGCAAGGATTTAGCTTTTTGCAGTCGGAATCCCATTAGATAGTCAACAAAGTTTTCTCCATATTCCTTCTTGAATACGCTGCTTAAGTAATTCGGATTATAATGAAGACGGTCAGCAATAATGTCTAAAGAAATTTCCTGGTCATACTCTGTCTGAATGATTTGAACAATTTTATCAGATAAAGACCGAAACTCCTTATCTGTTTTATCCTGTGTGCTGATAATAATTGGCGTAATAAGATGCTCAATTAGCATTTGTTTAATTCGAGCAGGATAATAGGCATTAATCGCTTCATAATAAAGTGGCTTTATACTATCAAAAATCTTCGCCTCTGCACCTAACAGCTGCCCAAGTTGAATAATCTCATTAATTAACCGAATAAGTGTCACCTCTAAGCTGACTGGATTTTTATTCATCCGGAAGATTTCGTTAATTAACGTATCTACTGTCTCCTGCACTTCCTCCTCATTACCTGAGCGAATCGTATTTAAAAGTTCATTTTGTAATTCTACAGGATATTTAGAAATAGAAGCATCATTCAAGAGAGGAGCAATATCATCATAAAAAATGATGGACTCTGGTCCTACATTTACACGATAATGCAGCGCTTCTTTTGCTAAATCAACTGCCTTTTTGCTACTAATTAATGTTTGATAAACCGGACTTTTCCCTATGCTGATAGTAATATTTAAATATTCCTTTGCCGCAGATTGTATTTCCTCATAATACTTCATAATTCTTCGACTGGAATCATGATCATTTACATCGGTTATAAATATGGTTGCTTGCATCTCATCATTTAATACAATAGGTATCAATCTTTCCTTAGCAGGGACTATTTCTTCGACAATATTATTTAAAGCCAATAAGTATAAATCTTTCTCAACAATTTTTTGGCTATCCATATTGTCAATTTGTATTAATCCTGTGTAAAAATGATGCCTATCATTAAAGAAATAGCCAAATTGTTTTAACCTGTGCTTTGCTTCATTTGTTGTTATTCTATTTCTAAATAAGCTTAAGACAAACAGCGTCTCAAGTTGTGGTTTTTGCATGGTTAAGCTAGCCATTAATGTTTCATTCTGACCAATAATCTTATCAACAGAATCAGCAACAAGGGAAAGTTCATTCTTCTGCCCACTTAGATGATCTATTGCTAATTTCTCCTGTAATTTGCGGATAGGTCTTGAAAAAGAATTTGCTAACATATAGGAAATGATACCGACCAAAATAATCAATAAGGTCGAGACAATTAGTAAACCAATCCTTGTATTATTAATCATATTAGAGATTTCTTTTGGATTAATCTGTACAACATAAATCCAGCGATTATAGTCTGACTGAGCATACACAAACTTTTTATCATCTGTGTCTACTATTTTGATATTCTCCCCCTCATTTATCATTTTCTCATAATTCTCGTGAGACAATATCCTTTCCTTTTTTCTACTTGAATATAATAATTCATTTTTACTATTATAAATTTCTACTAAACTATCTTGTTCATTATCAACAATCTCATCAATGCTGCTTCTTGGAATATTAGATATCCCTAAAGCAAATTTATCCCGCTGATAAACAGGCAAGGTCATAATCATCTCAATTCCAATACTTGTAGGTCTCCAAAATAAGCTTTGCGTCGCCTCTTCCACATACTTTTCCTTATACCCAGCTATTTCCTCTTCCGATAATTTCTTTAAAGAGCCGTCAATTATTCCCCAATTTTCTGCTAAGCTGATCAGATTATGTTGACTTCCTTCTATCCCCATCATTTCTATATAACTGATTTCTTTTTTTATATCACGATATGTATCAAAGTCTTTTCCTGATAACGGCTTCTTAAAAATCGTCTCAAAGGTTGCAGTAGAACTATATGCCGTATATCCATATTCAATCGTTCGCACCTTTTGCTCTACATTATTGAGAATTTGTTTTGTATAATTTTGTTTATCTTTCAGAAATTCCTCTTCAACGGAGTGATAGGTAGAGTTATAGATAAATACACTAAAGCCAACTACAATACTAATCCCTAAAAGGAAAAAGGGAAAAAATAACTTGTAAAACAACCTTAATTTCTTCAAATCCACTCACTCCTTATTTCCTCTTACCTCACCATTATTGTAAGCGTTATCATATTATTCAATCATTTAATACGGAAAATAATCATTTTCTTATCTAGTATCAAATGATTATTTTCTATATTCTGGATTAGATTATACATATAATAGCATATCTAGTCTATCTTTTGCGAGTGGATTTTTTCACGTGTGCAGCAAATGTCCGATTGACAAAAAGCCTGAAGAATTATAAAATGTGAACGTTAACATTATTATCAGGAGGAACTATGGTTACCATTAAGGATATCGCAAAGCTTGCAGGCGTTTCGCACACCACTGTGTCAAGAGCGCTGAATGATAGTCCCCTTATTAAACCTGCGACAAAAGACAAAATTAAGAAAATCGCAACAGAATTACATTATGTACCAAACTTTAATGCTAAAAGTCTCGTAAACCAGAAATCTTACACAATTGGCGTTTTTTTCTCTAGTATCAGCCATGGTACCAGTTCAAGTTTTCTTGTCGATGTCATAAAAGGTGTAAATTCTGTGCTAGATGAAAACTACAGTATCGCAGTAAATGGAATTGATACTCTAGTCCATTTTGACAAAATCATTTCCAAACGATTTGACGGAATTATCGTCCTAAGTCAAAGTGACACAGACAATGCATTTATTTACTATATACAACAAACTGGCATACCGTTGGTCGTGCTAAATCGCAGACTAGATGATCCTTCTATTCCAAATGTTTCAGCAAACGATCAACAGGGTGTAGAACAAGCCATCGATGAAGCAATTAGCCTTGGTCATAAGGACTTAGCGTACATCAATGGAAAAAGCTCTTACCGTTCCTCTGCTGAAAGAAAACAAGGATTTATCAATAGCTTGTCGAAGCATCAGCTTCCCATACAGCCTGAATTTATGGTCAATGGGGATTATAGTATGGAAAGCGGCTTTGAAAAAATGAAGCAATTGCTAGACCTGCCGACGCCGCCTAGTCTTGTATTTTGCGCAAACGATGATATGGCAATCGGTGCATTAAAGGCTTGTTTTTTGAAAGAGAGGAAAGTGCCCCATGATATCTCAATCATTGGATTTGATGATACAGCTTTTGCGCAATACTCTACCCCAGCCCTAACCACTATTCATAAGCCTATTGATAAAATCAGCGAAATTGGCATGCAAATGCTTATTGCGTTAATGAATAGCGACACTTTAGAGGAGACACAAATCTTAGTAGACACATTTTTAGTTAAAAGAGAATCGCTTAGTTATCCAACAAAACAGTCATAACTGTTTTGTTTTATCATAAAATGTTAACGTGTGCAAAAAAGGAGGAACTATAGTGGAAAAGCTTTCAAAGCAATTAAAACCTAATTTGTCTATTTTTCCAGAAAAAGTCATTCAATTTGGCTCAGGCAATTTCATGAGAGGATTTCTTAATTGGCAACTACAGCAAATGAATAACCAGCATTTATTCAACGGTAGTGCTGTGTTAGTGAAGCCGACCAAGCATGTTTCTAAACCAACCTTAGAAGAACAAGATTATCTTTATACAGTCGTGCTTGAGGGGTTCTATCAAGGTCAAATGGTTCAGACGAGTGAAATTATTACAACTGCTAATCGATTAATTAATCCTTATGAAGACTGGGAAAATTATTTACAATTGGCAGAACAAGAAGAATTGACCTTTATTATTTCTAATACTACAGAAGCTGGAATACAATTTGATGAAAGGGATTGTTCTATCGATCAACCTTCAACTAGTTTTCCTGGAAAACTTACTGCCCTACTATTCAAGCGCTTTCAACTAAAAAAACCAGGATTTACGATTATTCCTTGTGAGTTAATCGATCGTAACGGTGATCAACTTAAAGAAATTGTCTTACAATATGCAAGTCTATGGAATTTAGAAGAGGAATTTATTAGCTGGATTCATGCTGAAAATATATTCTGCTGCAGCTTAGTAGATCGCATTGTTCCAGGTTATCCACGTGATACAGCAAATCTGCTTAATGAGGAACATGGCTATATTGATAACTTAATGGTTAAAGCAGAGCCTTATTTATTATGGGTCATTGAAGGTCCACAAGAATTAAAAGAATCATTTCCACTCGAAAGGGCGGGATTGAATGTACTGGTAACCGATGATATGACACCATATCGAGAACGAAAGGTTCACTTATTAAATGGTCCACATACAGCGATGGTCCCACTTGGATTACTTGCTGGTCTTGAAACTGTGGAAGATGTGATGAAAGATGCAGATTTTGCGGTCTTTATTAATCAATTAATGCAGCAAGAAATTATACCATTATTACCTCTCCCTTTAGATGACTTAAAGGCATATGCAAACTCTATAATCGAACGCTTTAAAAATCCCTTTATCCGCCATGAATTATCATCCATTGCTTTAAACAGTGTTTCTAAATATAAAGCACGCTTATTACCGCTGCTAATTAAATACCAAGAAAAACAGCAGCAATTGCCTCCATACATGACTGCTTCTCTTGCTGCTTTATTTCTAACCTACAGGGGAACACAATATAAACCAAAAGATAGCGATGAAGTCCTTGAAGCCTTTTCAAACGCATGGGAAAATCCCGAAACTATCGCTTTTACTATTTTGAATGACAAAAATTTATGGGATACTGACTTAACCTCTATTCCTAACCTTGTGGAAGAAGTAACTGCATATATCCATATGCTTAGAAAAGACGGTGCTCGAGCTGTATTACAAAAGCTAAATAATGAAAAGCAGCCTCCTTCCCTATTAAAATTAAATGAGCGAGACAATGTCGCGGTTGCCCTAAGACCAATTAACGCAGCGGAAACAGTCTATCTTGATGGCATCTCGATCACAGCTAAAGCTGATATTCCCCAAGGCCATAAAATAGCCTTAACTGATATTCAAAAATCTAGCAATGTGATCAAATATGGCTATCCTATCGGACATACGCTGACGGAGATTACGCGGGGGGATTGGCTTCATACGCATAATGTAAAAACAAATTTAGATGGAGAACTTGAATATACGTATGAGCAAGATATCCATCAAGTAAAATACCCTAAAAAGGAGCTTACCTTCCAAGGATACAGACGGGCAAATGGAAAAGTAGGAATTCGCAATGACTTATATATTGTTCCGACCGTGGGTTGTGTAAACGGAACAGCAGAATATATGCTGAAAGAATTTGAAGCTCTCCATCCTGGCTTAGGTACATTCGATAATATTACCATTTTGAAGCATCCCTACGGCTGCTCCCAATTAGGAGAAGACCATGAAAATACTCGCAGTATATTAATAGATGCTGTGAATCATCCGAATGCTGGCGGAGTACTTGTTTTTGGATTGGGATGTGAAAATAACGTTGTTGCTGAATTTAGAGAGTTACTAGGAGATTATGATGGAAATAGAGTTAAATTCTTAGTTGCACAGGAGGTAGGCAACGAAATAGAAGCAGGCTTAGAACTATTAGAAGAAATATATGAAGCTGCTAGAAATGATCATAGGGAACCTATTCCGATTGCTGAGCTAAATGTTGGTCTAAAATGTGGCGGTTCCGACGGTTTCTCTGGAATTACGGCTAATCCGCTATTAGGAGCATTTTCAGACTTCTTAATTTCCCAGGGCGGCAGCACTATTCTAACAGAAGTCCCCGAAATGTTTGGAGCAGAACAAATGCTCATGGCTAGAGCAGAAGATGAAAAGGTTTTCGAAGATATCGTCCATTTAATCAATGATTTTAAACACTACTTTCATTCTTATGGGGAGCCTGTTTATGAAAATCCTTCCCCAGGAAATAAGGCGGGAGGGATTACCACTCTAGAAGATAAATCATTAGGCTGTACACAAAAGGCTGGAACAGCACCGGTTGTGGATGTACTGCAGTATGGAGAGAAAATCTCCAAAAAAGGGCTAAGCCTATTGCAAGCACCAGGCAATGATCTAGTAGCTTCTTCTGCGCTTGCCGCTGCTGATTGTCATTTAGTTTTATTTACAACTGGCCGAGGAACGCCTTTTGGCAGTTTTGTTCCAACTGTAAAAGTAGCAACCAATTCTACTATTTATGAACATAAAAAGCATTGGATGGACTTTAATGCCGGTCCTTTACTAGAGCGACCAATGAATGAAGTATTAGAGGAATTTATTGGAAAAGTAATAGCGGTCGCAAGTGGAGAAAAAACACGCAACGAAGCAAATGGCGTTCGCGAAATCGCTATTTTTAAAACAGGAGTTACTTTATAACAGATTGATTGGTTTATGAAAAGCGTTTGGCTAAGGTGGAGAAGATTGATAGAAACATAGTGTTAACCTGTAGTGCATTCATTGAAAGCAGTGATGCTAACGCTCTCTCTGTTACCTTTTTTTGATCTTATGTTGAGTTTTCGAGCACTGAGACAATAAAAGCAATATTAAACAAAAATTATAAAAATAACGAAAGAGGGATTCTAATGTTTCTAAATGACCAATTTCTATTAAAAAATGATATCGCGCAAAAACTATTTCACGACCATGCAAAGCAGATGCCTATTATCGACTATCATTGTCACTTAGATCCGAAAGAAATTTATGAGAATAAAAATTTTAAAAACCTTACGGAAGCCTGGTTAGCTGGTGATCACTATAAATGGCGATTAATGCGCGCAAACGGAATTCCAGAGACTCATATTACTGGCGATGCCTCTGATTATGACAAATTTTTAGCATGGGCGCGTACAGTCCCTAAAACAATTGGTAATCCCTTATATACATGGACCCATTTAGAGCTAAAACGTTTCTTTGGTATAGATTTATTACTGAATGAGGAGAATGCCCCTCTTATTTGGGATTTAGCCAATGAGAAATTGGCTACCGCTGACTTTAAGCGTCGCAATATAATTATCCATTCAAATGTTAAAGTAGTTTGTACGACCGATGACCCGACTGATGATTTGCATTACCATGAACGCTTAAAGAATGAAGAACGACATTTTCAAGTACTTCCCTCTTTCCGTCCCGATAAAGCATTAAATATTGACCAAGATGGATTTATCGAATGGGTAGAAAAGCTAAGTATACAATCACATGTTACGATCAATTCCTATCAAGGATTAATAGAGGCACTTAAAGCACGTGTAGATTATTTCCACCAAATGGGTGGAAAATTATCGGATCATGCACTGGATATCTTAACCTATGAAGAAGCAGATGAGAAAACACTGGAATCGATTTTTCAAAAAAGATTTAAAAATGAAGCATTATCCCCATATGAAATCAGTGCATATCGTACAGAAACCTTAACTCGCTTAATCTGTTTTTATCATGAGCATAATTGGACAATGCAGCTTCATATCCATGCATATCGCAATACAAATTCAGCAATGTTTGACCAATTAGGCCCTGATACTGGATATGATGGGATGAATGATCTCCCTCTTACCATACCTTTGCAGCGTCTGTTAGATCGTGCAGAAAAAGAGGGGAAATTACCGAAAACCATTCTTTATTCCCTTAACCCTAATGACTTCTTTGTTTTAGCTACTTTAATGGGGTCTTTTCAAAAACACACGCCTGGAAAGCTTCAGCTAGGTTCAGGATGGTGGTATAACGATACAAGAGCTGGGATGCGCCATCAATTAACAGTTCTTAGTGACACTGGTCTCCTTTCCACCTTTGTCGGAATGCTAACAGACTCACGAAGCTTTCTCTCGTACACAAGGCATGAATATTTCCGCCGAGTGCTCTGTGAATTTATCGGGGAAATTGTCGAACGAGGCGAAGCACCGGAGGACGAGGACTTGCTTGGAAGCTTAGTTAAGGACATTAGCTACCATAATGCTAAACAATATTTCGGATTTGAGCGTTCATATGTTGAAAATCATCAATGATAACTATAACCAAATTTCCAAAGAAAATCAGCATATGACATTACATCTCTCCCTTTTAGATAATAAAAAGAGACCCTTCATTCTCGTTTGTCCAGGTGGAGGGTACCACCATTTATCAGAAAAAGAGGCGCAGCCAATTGTAAAATGGCTTCATTCGATTGGTTATCATGCTGGAATTCTCCATTATCCTGTTGGAACAATCAATCATGCAAGCATTATAAAGGAACTAGAAGAAGTATTTAGCCAACTACGAAACAATGCCAAGGATTGGAATTTATTAGAAAATAAAATAGGTGTGCTTGGCTTTTCTGCTGGTGGACATCTAGCCAGTCTTGCTTGCACCAAAATAAACAATCGTGCGAATGCGCTAGTCTTATGCTATCCAGTTATTACCTTCACGGAGCCTTATGGGCATTCTGGAAGCCGAGAGCATTTTTTAGGAAAAAATCCGCCTAACCATTTAGTAGAAGCTTATTCGATTGAACATTTGGTCGATGAAAATATGCCGCCCACCTTTATATGGCACACTGCTGATGATCAATCAGTCCCTGTTCAAAATACCATCATGTTAGCGGAAAGCTTAGCCAAATTTAACATTCCTTTTGAATATCATATTTTTCCTTCTGGAAAACATGGGCTGGCATTAGCAGAGGAATCTCCCTATGTCCATCGCTGGTTGAGCTTAGCAGAAGCTTGGTTAAAAACTACTTTGTCATAATAATCATTTCATTAAACTGCATATGGGAGGGAGAATAATGCCAGACAAGATAACTATATTTATAGCAGGTGATTCTACTGCCGCAGAAAAAACACCAGATAAGCGTCCAGAAACTGGTTGGGGAGAAAAACTTTCCACCTTTTTCACAGACCAAATTGTTATTGATAATAGAGCCGTCAATGGTAGAAGCACAAAATCTTTTATAAACGAAGGACGACTATCTGCCATTGAGGAGGCAATTCATCCTGGGGATTATCTCTTTATTCAATTTGGACACAACGACCAAAAAGATGACCCAGCTCGCGGTACAGATCCATACGGAGACTATCAAACAAACTTGCATACATTTATTCATACCGCCAATAAGCATAATGCACACCCAGTATTACTTACTTCCGTTTCTCGAAGGCATTTTAGAAATCAGCTTATTGATCATATGTCTCTTGGTGAATACCCACAAGCTATGAGGGAACTCGCCAAAACCTCCAAAGTAGCACTTCTAGATATTCATAAAAAATCAATAGACTTTTTTCAATCCCTAGGCCCAGACTTATCCAGGAACTTTTTTCTCCATCTTGAAGCCTATGAATCTAGCAATTATCCAATTGGAGTAAAAGATGATACTCATTTCAATAATCAAGGTGCTGAAGCGGTCGCCAAGCTGATATGTAATGCAATAAAAGAAAGTGACCTACCTTTAAAAAGATTCTTAAAATACTAGTTCAAGAGGGAACCTCATGTTAACACCATTAAATAAAAAGCAGATGATCCCTATCTAAACGGGGATCCTGCTTGCTTTAACTGATTTCCTCCTCCGTTTTGGCTGATTCCCCTTTCGCTTTGGCTGATTTCCTCTCCGCTTTGGCTGATTCCCCCTCCGCTTTGGCTGATTCTCCCTTCGCTTTGGCTGATTTCCTCCTCACTTTGGCTGATTTCCTCTCCGCTTTGGCTGATTCCCCCTTCGCTTTGGCTGATTTCCTCCTCACTTTGGCTGATTTCCTCTCCGCTTTGGCTGATTCCCTCTCCGCTTTGGCTGATTTCCTCCTCACTTTGGCTGATTTCCTCTCCGCTTTGGCTGATTTCCTCTCCGCTTTGGCTGATTTCCTCCTCACTTTGGCTGATTTCCTCTCCGCTTTGGCTGATTTCCTCTCCGCTTTGGCTGATTTCCTCCTCACTTTGGCTGATTCCCCCTCCGCTTTGGCTGATTCTCCCTTCGCTTTGGCTGATTTCCTCCTCACTTTGGCTGTTTCCTCTCCTCTTTGGCTGATTCCCCCTCCGCTTTGGCTGATTCCCTCTCCGCTTTGGCTGATTCCCCCTTCGCTTTGGCTGATTCCCCCTTTGCTTTGGCTGATTCTCCCTTCGCTTTGGCTGATTCCCCCTTCACTTTGGCTGATTCCCCCTCCGCTTTGGCTGATTCCCCCTCCGCTTTGGCTGATTCCCTCTCCGCTTTGGCTGATTCCCCCTCCGCTTTGGCTGATTCCCCCTCCGCTTTGGCTGATTCCCCCTCCGCTTTGGCTGATTCCCTCTCCGCTTTGGCTGATTCCCCCTTCGCTTTGGCTGATTCCCCCTCCGCTTTGGCTGATTTCCTCTCCGCTTTGGCTGATTTCCTCCTCACTTTGGCTGATTCCCCCTCCGCTTTGGCTGATTCCCCCTCCGCTTTGGCTGATTCCCTCCCCGCTTTGGCTGATTTCCTCTCCTCTTTGGCTGATTCCCTCTCCGCTTTGGCTGATTTCTCTTCTAATTTGTAAAGATATTACCTCCCTTTCACTAGTTTCTAACTAATCTATTCCTCCCACCGAAAATCTTTCCAAATTTCACTACTTTCTTATAGAAATAGGCTTAAAATAAATGCCCTCCCTAAAAAGAGCGGCCCTCACACATTATTGTTATTCTTTTATTTGAGCATCGGCACTATATAAAAATGCAAGATAATAACTCTAGTGAAAAAAAATTCACCTGTACGTAAAGATGTTTTCAAAAATTTTTATCGGGGTAATGTATTGGTAAGCCTATCCCTTACATAGCCAAAACAATATACGTTTTATAAAAGAATAATGAAAAATTTTTATCCCTCTTACTATGCAAGTAAAATAATTGCCTTTCGCCGTACAAGATTTCTAATTTTAATAGGGATAGAACGACCAGCTAGCAAAGGAGATGAACTTCGATTTACCTTTCAAATACAACGATAATAATGAACACTATAAAAAAGCATTATTATAAGAGGAGGAGAAAGTAAATACTATGAGTGACCAATTAAACCCTGACAGTAGGAACACCAACACAAATAAGAAAAATAATTTAAAAATCATTGCCATTATCTCTACATTTGGTGGTCTTCTTTTTGGATTTGATACTGGTGTTATTAATGGGGCCTTACCCTATATGGCTCGTCCAGATCAGCTAAACCTCAATGCAGTAACTGAAGGTCTTGTTACTAGCTCGCTCTTATTTGGAGCGGCATTCGGAGCGATGTTCAGTGGGAAACTCGCGGATAGCTATGGACGAAGAAAAGTTATTTTATATTTAGCTGCTATTTTTCTGATTACAACACTAGGATGTACTTTCGCACCGAATGTCCCCATCATGATTACTTTCCGCTTCTTACTCGGTATCGCTGTCGGAGGAGCATCAGTTGCTGTCCCTACCTTCTTAGCAGAAATGTCTCCTGCCGAACAACGTGGTCAAATGGTAACCCAAAATGAACTAATGATCGTTAGTGGTCAATTACTTGCTTACATTACAAATGCTATTATTGGAAATACAATGGATGGGGCAGGAAACTCTTGGAGATATATGCTTGTCATTGCCACCTTACCTGCTATTGTCTTATGGATAGGAATGCTTGTTGTACCTGAAAGCCCAAGATGGTATGCATCAAAGGGCAGATTCAAAGATGCTTTTCGTGTATTATTGCATATTAGAAAAGAAAAACGAGCAAAAGCAGAGCTACAGCAAATAAAAAAAGCAGTGGAAACAGAAGCACATGTGGAACAAGTTGGCTTTAAAGATTTAGCTGTTCCTTGGGTTAGAAGAATTGTCTTTCTTGGTATTGGGATTGCCATCGTTCAACAAATCACGGGGGTAAATACCATCATGTTTTATGGAACACAAATACTAGAAAGCACTGGATTCTCTACCGAGGTCGCTCTCATTGCCAATATCGCCAATGGAGTAATTTCTGTATTGGCTACTTTCCTCGGAATTTGGCTGTTGGGACGTGTAGGAAGAAAACCAATGTTAATTATCGGACTAATCGGTACTACAACTACCTTACTACTAATAGGGATTTTCTCCTTCACTTTAAACGGAACAACTATTCTACCGATTGCTGTACTTAGTATGACGGTTACTTTCTTAGCATTTCAACAAGGGGCCATCTCCCCAGTAACTTGGCTTATGTTAGCAGAAATATTCCCATTAAAACTTCGAGGATTAGGAATGGGTGTTTCCGTATTTTGCTTATGGATAACAAACTTTATAATTGGTTTAGTTTTCCCGATTCTTCTCGATAAGATTGGCTTATCTAATTCATTCTTCCTTTTCGCCGTACTTGGAGTATTTGCCATAACATTTGTTAGCAAATTCTTACCAGAAACAAAAGGAAAAACATTAGAACAGCTCGAACAGTATTTCCGAAACTTTGATAAGAATTCCCGTGGTGTTCAGAAAACCACTATTGGAGAAAAACAACTCCATTCTTAAAAAAACGAATTGAAATATACAATTATTTCATGAAAGAGTTCCCCTTAGAAAAGGAGGAGCTCTTTCTTATTTTTACACTTTGCATTTTTTAAAACATTTTATTTTACATTTGTATAAAAAAATAGATAATTTTATTTCATTTTATATAGTTTATTAAAAAACACTAATCATTTTTTCACTTTTGCACTTTTTCGCGTTGAAGCGTTAAAAATAATCATTGACGATTATCTAGTTATTACATATAATAAACTCCAAATTCAAGGAAAATGGGGAGTTTAAGGTGAAAGAGTTTTTCAGTAAATTATTAAATGGTATGAGTATCGGAATTGTTGTCTCGTTAATCCCAAATGCATTGCTTGGTGAAATCTTAAAGCTCTTTATTCCTTTCTTTCCTCCGCTTCAGCACGTATTAGATATTACTGCATTTATTATGAGTTTATTGCCCGTGCTTATTGGTGTAATGGTAGGAATATCCTTTAAGCTATCCTCTATACAGACAGCTAGTATCGGTATTGCTGCAATGGTTGGTAGTGGTGTTGTGCAAAAAACAGCGGAAGGGTTATTTACGTTAAATGGTATAGGAGTTGTTTTGAACACAGGTATAACCGCAGCGCTTGCGGTATTATTTGTCCGTTTTATCGGTGACCGCTTGAAGGCCTATTCTATTCTTCTATTACCAACATTATGTATATTAATCCCAGGAATGGCTGGGTACTTATTATTACCATATATGAAATCTAGTACTGGATTAATTGGCATCGCAATCGAAAATGTTACAAACTTACAGCCAATTCTCATGGGTATCATTATCGCTGTCTTGTTCTGTTTAATTATTCTTTCGCCTATCTCAACAGTAGGTGTAGCAACCGTTATATCTCTGTCAGGAGTTGGCTCAGGAGCAGCAAACCTTGGCATTGTGGCAGCAGGTATTGGGCTGGCTATTGCAAGCTATAAAGCAAACTCTTTAGGTACTGCGTTAGCACATGTTTTGGGATCCCCTAAAATACAAATGGGTAATTTCTTTATGAAACCTAAGATTGTTATTCCAATGATTATTACCGCTGCTGTGTTGGGTGGATTGGCTGGCTATTTAAATATACAGGGAACTCCTTATAGTGCTGGTTTTGGATTATCGGGATTAGTCGGACCTATGAATTTTATGCGCTTAGCTGATGGCGGTTGGACTAGTAAAAACATTACGATTATGGTTTCTACCTTTTTAATTATTCCATTTCTTTTAAATGTATTCCTACTGTATATTTTTTCAAAAAAATTAAAAATGATTAAATCAGACGATTATAAATTAAACTTTGATTAAATTTTAGTCAGAAAAAGTAGAGGATACCAGTCTTTAAAGCCTGGTATCCTCTACTTTTTTTCTCTACTTTGCTATAGCGATAATGCCCTCTTCATCATCTAACACTAATTTCAACCCCATATATGGGTCCATATTTAAATATTCATCTAACCACAATCTGAGTGCTTCAATCATATTTTGAGTGATAAGGACTTGTTTTCGATCATGTACATATGCTTCTGCTGAAAAGCCATAATCATCATCATACATTAGCTCTACTTCTACTTCCTCTGGTCGCACTTGTTTTTTTCGTGCTACATAGACGCAGATTGCATTGATAATATCCTGTTCTGGAATGATTAATTTCTCCAATTATTTGCTTCCTCTCTTTTTTTGTTTCGATAGAAAGTAAATATCCTTTTAATTAAATTGAATACTAATACAATCGCAAGAACATTAATGAAAAGCCCTAATATAGACCCAAATGCTCCCATATTAGCGAAAAGGCTGCCAAACAACAGACCGGCAAGTCCTCCAACCATTAACCCTCTCATTAAGCCTCCACCTGAGAAGAAGCCACCAGATTTTTTCGCTGTCGTTGATTGATTAGATTTTGACGTATCATTTGTATTATTTTTCTTTTGGAAAAATGAATTTGTATTACTATTATTGTTGTTATTGAAGCTTCGTTTCCCAGATTTATAAGACTTTGCTTCTACTGTTGTTACAGAGTCTTGAAATACTATACTTACTGGAGATAAAACTAAACCTAACGTGAGAATTGCTGACAAAATTTTCTTCATGTTTTTCTATTCCTCCTAAAAAATTGTTTTGAAATTGACATACTAATTTATAGACTTTATCATTCTCCTTGCTTCCTTAGTATTTGCAAGAAAAATAAAAAGCCCTTCCATTGATTTGGTAAAGGCTTCTAAATTTCTATCTATTTATCCCTTTACCAAGAACGGCAAAGGTCTCGCAAACAACATCTCGTTGCCAGTTAAGCCGGCGATTTAATCGCGTATTGACGACGTAACTGTAAGCTACTCCCCTTTGGAGTATACAATTTTTAAATATATATACATTTTAATATAAACAACTTGTCTAGTCAACTTATATGGTGTAAGCCTCTTCACCCATGTTTCCTGAGATTCCGCTAACTACTAAAAATTAAACCTCCTATTTTTTGTAAATCAATGTATAGGATTAACTTATTTTCACACCCTATATATATAATTCCAAAATTAGTAAGTAGGTATGTAAATGAGCGCAACATTAACCTTTCCAAAAGCAAAATATAGCACAGCAGGTATCACCTATTTAATGTATCAAAAGCCAAGTATTGTTGCTTGGTGGTCTGCTGTTTTCCCTGGATTTGGACATTATCTTCTTAATCAGTATGCCCGTGCAACATTGCTGACTGTTTTAGAAGTAATTATTAATACAGGTGCTAATATTAATGAAGCGATGGTTTACTCTTTTTGTGGAGAAATAGAATTAGCAAGATCCGTTATTCATTTAGATTGGATGATTGGATATATTGTGATCTATTTAATAACAATAGGCGATAGTTACCGCTCTGCTGTACAGTTAAATAAGTATATTGAATTATCCACACCTGATTTAGCCAGCGTAGAGATATTCCCATTTGAAATACAATATTTACAAAATAAGAGCCCTCTTTTAGGTGTCTTCTACTCACTTTTCTTTCCTGGATTGGGCCAATTGTACAATCACCGAATATTTTTAGGATTTTATGCAATATTCTGGTGGTGGATATATATTTTATTATCACATGCACATAAAGCTATAATTCTGACCATTACTGGTGATTTTGCTTATTCTACTGCTATATTACACCCACATTGGCTACTTTTTATGCCTTCCGTATTAGGTGGAGCCGTTTATCATTCCTATATAACCTGCGTCCAACATAATATTCTTGCAAAAGAATCACAGCAAAAACGCTTAACAGACAGATATGTCGGTTCCAAATTTAGCATAAGAGGTGTAAAGGGATGATTATTGTCGGAACTTTCCAGCCATCTATTGAAATTGAACGTGCACTTTCTGAAATGGAAGCACTAGGTGTTCCACCAGAAGAAATGATGGTCCTATATATGAATGAGTTCCCTCCTATTAGTAGGAAAAAAAAGGCTTCTGCCGATATCCATGTTTCTTCTTTTGAAATTGGTATTGCTTTTGCTACAGGTATGGCTGTCATTGGTGCTAGTATTGGCTTTAAATTAATTTTAGGACCTATTTTTAGTGGTCTTCTCGCTGCTATTATCGGTTTTTTTTGTGGTTATTCTCTGTATTATCTTTTCCATCGGAAGAAAAAGAACAAGCTGTCTCAAAGCTTGCCTGAAATCATTGTGCTTATTCAAAGCACAAAAGAAGTTGCTCCATTAATTAAGGAGATTTTATGGAAACATAAAGCACTAAGCGTTGGAATGAGAAAAAGATTATAAAAAGAAACGAATAATAACAAAAGCCAAAAATCTAATTAGTAAGGTTTTCAGCTTTTGTTGCTATTCGTTTTTTTGGTGAACATCTTTTTTAAACGAATTGACCAAAATATTTTAGAAAATTTAGATATTTTATCCATACAAAATGCAAAAGAACATGTTAATATATTGGCATGGTATGTTAATGTAAGGAATCCTTACATCAATTGTGAAAGGGGGAAGGAATGTAAAATGAGCTTAGATGACTTAAATAAACGTGTACAAACAGATCTAGCTTATCTTAATTACGGAGGAGAAAACTGGGTTCGTCCAAAAATTCACGCAGAGGGACATGTTTTCGATGTAGTCATCGTTGGGGGTGGACAATCTGGCCTAGGGATTGCATTTGGTCTTTTACGCGAAAGAGTATCGAACATTCTTGTTATCGATGAGAATAAAGAAGGATGGGAAGGACCATGGAAAACCTATGCTCGTATGGTTACCTTACGTACTCCTAAACATTTAACTTCCATCGACCTTGGTATCCCTTCTCTTACCTTTCGATCCTGGTGGGAGGCACAATTTGGTAGAGAAGGATGGGAAAAAATCGACAAAATCCCTCGTGGGGAATGGATGAATTACCTGAGATGGTATCGTAACATTCTGCAATTACCTGTTCAAAATGAAGTTAAATTGACTTTAATTGAACCATTAGAAAAAGGGATACACCGACTCCATATTAAAAGAAAGGGGACTATTTCATCTTCCTTACTCACTCGAAAGATAATTCTAGCAACCGGCATCCAAGGTGGAGGGGAATGGCATGTCCCAGCCATGATATCCGACAATCTACCTTCTTCTTTATATACTCATACTTCTTCATCCATCGACTTCTCTTCCTTAAAAGGAAAAAAGATTGCCATTTTAGGTGGAGGTGCATCTGCATTTGACAATGCCAACTTCGCTTTATCACAGGGGGTAGCCCAAGCACATGTATATGTTCGCCGTCATAAAATGCAACGCATTAATCCGATTAGGCAAATGGAAGCATCTGGAATGATTGAACATTTTCCTGCCTTAGCAGATGACGAAAAATATGCTGGCATGGCCCATTTTTTCCAGCATAACCAACCACCAACAAATGATACTTTTAATCGAGCGTCTTCCTGGCCTGGTTTCCATTTGCATCTCGGTTCTCCCTGGCTGAAAGTAGCCCAAAAAGGAGAGCAAGCAGAAGTAACTACACCAAAGGGAAGGTTTTTATTTGATTACTTAATCATTAGCACAGGTTTATTAACAGATCCCAAACTGCGGCCAGAACTACGTTTAATCGAAAAGCATATAGCCCGTTGGAAAGATCGCTATAAAGCCCCGGAGGCAATAGCATCTCCTATGCTTGATGCACATCCTTATTTAAGCTATGGCTTTTCTTTCATTAGCCGTGACACAGAAGGAGAAGCATTGCTTCACGGTATATACTCGTTTAATTATGCTGCCCTTATTAGCTGTGGTTTATCTGCTTCTGCATTATCTGGCATGAGATATGGCATTCCCCGTATTGTTAAAGCCGTTACGGATGAACTATTTCTCGATGATAGAGACATGAATTTAAAAGATTTTTTTGAATACGATACAGAAGAATTCACTGGAGAATGGCCTGTGAACCAAAAGGATCCCTCTAAAGTTATTTAATAACAAGCTAAGACTCTTTTATGCAGTCTTAGCTTGTTTATTTTGCCGTGTTTTAAATACAGGATGCTGGGTATTAATTAAAAATAACGATTATAACTGATACATACTATCATTTAGGGGGTATTGAAATGGAAAATAAAAAAATAGACCAGTTAAAAAAATACACCATTGATAATGAACAAAATGCAGGGTTAACAACCAATCAAGGCTTAAAAATGGCAGAAGATGAATTCTCTTTAAAGGCAGGATTAAGAGGTCCCACTTTAATGGAGGACTTTCACTTTCGAGAAAAAATGACTCACTTTGACCATGAACGAATTCCTGAGCGCATTGTTCACGCCCGAGGAGTTGGTGCACACGGCGTATTTCAATTATATGAATCCCTTGAAGCCTACACGAAAGCTGACTTCTTAAATGATACAAATAAAACTACACCTGTATTTGTTCGTTTTTCTACTGTCCAAGGATCTAGAGGTTCTAATGATACCGTTCGAGACGTACGAGGATTTGCTGTTAAATTCTATACAGATGAAGGGAATTATGATTTAGTTGGCAATAACATTCCCGTCTTCTTCATTCAAGACGCCATTAAATTTCCTGATTTTGTGCATGCTGTAAAACCTGAACCACATAATGAAATTCCACAAGGAGCAAGTGCACATGACACATTTTGGGACTTCATTGGTCAAAATCATGAATCAGCCCATATGGTGATGTGGGCAATGAGCGATCGTGCTATCCCGCGTAGCCTCCGCATGATGGAAGGTTTCGGAGTACATACCTTCCGCCTTATAAATAAAGAGGGGCAAGCTCATTTTGTTAAATTTCATTGGAAACCAAAGCTCGGCATTCATTCACAGGTTTGGGATGAAGCACAAAAGGCTGCTGGAAAAAATCCCGATTTCCACCGCCAAGACTTATACGAGGCGATCGATAAGGGCGACTATCCTGAATGGGAGCTCGGTTTGCAACTCATTCCTGAAGAAGACGAATTTGCCTTTGATTTCGATATATTAGATCCTACAAAAATATGGCCAGAAGAGGAGGTTCCTGTTAAAATCGTTGGAAAGCTAACCTTAAATCGAAATGTCGATAATTTCTTTGCGGAAACAGAACAAGTTGCTTTCCATCCTGGGCATGTTGTTCCAGGAATCGATTTTTCTAATGATCCATTATTACAAGGACGTCTATTCTCTTACACAGATACGCAATTGTCTAGACTTGGCGGACCTAATTTCCACCAAATTCCGATTAACCAACCAGTTTGTCCTTTTCACAATAACCAACGGGATGGTATGCATCAAATGACCATCCACCATGGACAAACAAGCTATCATAAGAATGCCTTGAATAATAATCAGCCAGAACCAGTATCTGTTGAGCAAGGCGGTTATGAACACTACCAAGAAAAAGTAGATGGTAGAAAAGTTAGAGGCCGTAGTGAAAGTTTCCTTGATTTCTATTCACAAGCTAAACTTTTTTATAATAGCTTAGCACCATTTGAACAACAACATCTAAAAGATGCTTTTAGCTTTGAACTTGGAAAGTGTAAATCAGAAGCGGTGAAAAACAATGCAGTCGCTCTCCTTAATCGAATTGATCGCAGTATTGCGGAAGAAGTGGCCAAAAACATTGGAGCAGCATTACCTCAAGAAAACCTAGAAGTAAAGTCAGCTAAGAAATCTCCAGCCTTAAGCATGGCGAATACCATAAAGAAACCTGACACTCGTTGTGTAGCAATTCTTTTAAACGGCGAGCCGGACAACGCCCAATTACTTCAATGGGTTCAAACATTAGCAGCGAATAAAGTGAATTTCAGCATCGTGGATAAAAATCTGCGTACGATAGACGGAGAATTAAAAGTAACGGACACATACGATACTGCTGATGCGAGCCTATTTGATGCTGCACTACTTATTAGCACCAGTACGAAGCTGGAAACGAAAGCTATTGAATTTATCGAAATGACTTTTAATCATTATAAACCTTTAGGTATTTCCCTTAATAATTATGCGGTATTAGAAAAGAGCCGCATAACAATACATGAACCAGGTATATTCGATCTTGCTAAAAATACGATTAATGACTTTATTACAGGTATAGCGGAAGCTCGATTCTGGAATAGAACTATATAATAAAAAGCGACTGGGACAAAACAAAATTTTTAATAGATAAAGATGAACAATCTCTACTTTAGTGGTGAAACCAATTCATTCCATTTCACTCCGTTTTTAAAGATTATTTAATTTTTAAGCAAACTAAAATTACTAGGAAAAAAACGGAGCAGACTAAATACACATAGACTCGAGAAAGTCCAAACACCCGCAGGAACGAGGAGGCTTGGCGCTCGCCCCATGGAAAGCGAAGTGTATTCAGACTGCGGGTGATCACCCCAAACCTTCTTTCTTAAAGTTAATTAAACCGCGAACAATTATACCAATATTTATTAGTGTGTATGTATAATTGTTCGTGGTTATATTTGATTGAAGCACTTATGTCTCTCCCTCTTTTTTATTTCCCTCCATCTTTATATTTATAAGCTCTCCATGTTGCAAACCATCCTTTTATCCCGTAGACAAGTCCATAGATTATCTAACTTTTAGAAGAAAAAGGCTGTCTTATTTTTATAAAATAGAATCAATTCCACCGTTCAACTATTCATCTTTCTAAAGTATCGATAAATCCTTTCTAGCTTTTTCGCTTGTCCGGATGCTTCCATGTTTCCAAATTCAAAAAACTTTACTTTCTTCATTCCTACAAATTGAAATACGGCTTTTTTCATGAGATTTTTATGAACATTATGTAAAAGGAAGAATGGATACATTCTCGGTCCTTTCATCGTGGAGATACAAATGACCGACTTTCCTTTTAATAACCCCTTCGCTGTATATTTACCTGTATTCTTATAGGCAAAATGAGCTGAGAAAACTTGATCAAAGTATCCAAGTAACATAGCTGGCGGCCTCCCCCACCAAATTGGATAAATAAAGACCACTTTATCCGCCCATAATAACAGCTCTCTATATTTAGCAAAAACAGGATTTTTATGCATATGGCGTCTTTTATTCTTTTCATCAAAATATAAGATAGGATTAAAATTTTCTTCATATAAATCTAAAAGCTGTATATCTTTTATTAAGCCGTTTTCCTTGCATCCTTTTACTACATTTTTCAAAAAGGCGCCATTTAAGCTTTCCTTGTTTGGATGAGTAAAGACAATTAATACGTTCATAAAACCCCTCCCACATAGTTGTCATTTGATAACTATACTACCATCTAACAAACTAGTTATCAATTGATAATTGTTATTTGATAACTTTTTATGCTATCTTACCTTTGAGGTGATTTTTTTGAACGAAGAGCAATTTTTTCAAAAAGTTATAACATTTACTGCTTCTGTTTACCAACTAAAGCATGCGTTAACCAATGATTTAAGACCAAATGATTTAACTCCCATTCAGTATAGTATTCTTGAATATGTTTCCATTAATCAGCCCGTTATCCTAAGTGAAATCAGCAACTGTCTGCAAATATCACTACCAAATACAAGCCGAGAATTAAAGAAATTAACAGAAAAAAATCTAATTAGGAAATTTACAAATGAAAAGGATCGCAGAAAACAATATATGTCGCTTTCAGATGAAGGAAAAAAGGTAATGAATCACGTTTTTGTTGAAATTGAAAATAAGTTAAAGAAACGAATAGACCACCTTTCTGCTGAAGAATTAGAGGAAATAAATACTGCGATGGCATTATTACAAGGCAAAGTGTTTTTTTAATAAATATACAGAGGTGAATAATCATGTACCAGCCCTCCTCCTTTTTACCACCTAAAAGAAGCTTAACGGTATATGGAAATAGTAAATTGTCGCTGGAACCAAATATTTGTAAAATAACGCTTGGTATTAATACAGAATCGAAAAATGTAACAACTGCACAGCAAGAAAATGCCCGTCTCCATCAACAGGTTATTACAGCTATTTTAGGTTTAGGCATTCCTTCCTCCAATATCCAAACAATAGACTATACTATTTTTCCGCAATATGACTTTGTGGAAAATCAACAAGTATTCAAAAATTATAGAGTAACCCATCTGCTAGCTATTCTTGTCGAAACCATTCAGCTTGCAGGTACGGTTATTGATACAGCCGTACAAAATGGCGCTAATCAAGTCATGAGTATTCACTTTGATGTCAGCAATCGTTCCGAACATTACGAACGAGCACTTCAAGGAGCAATTAAAGATGCTTTGTCAAAGGCAAGAGCCATTGCTGAAACTCTGCGTATAACCATCGATCCTATCCCTGTAAAGGTTATAGAAATCCCATCTGGTTCTAGTATTCCTATGCCATTAGCAAAAATGTCATTTGCGGAGATTGGAGGAGTTTCTACTAATCTAGAACCAGGACAGCTAACCATTGATGCTACGGTTGAGGTCAAATTTTCTTACTAAACACATTTCTCTCCCTCCCACCTAGCTATGAGCTGTATTTCCCGTTATAAATCAGATCCTTACACTTGAAAATGCCTTCTATCTTCTGATAAAAGGCATTTTTTCGTCCCATTCCTTTATGTAATATATCCTCTTCAAAATGATAACGTTTCAATAAAAATTTCCCCATTATATGAAAAATCTTTGACATCCTGATCAAAATAATGTAAAGTACCTAATGGTCGAACGTTTATTAAACAAACCGACCTTAATATTCGTATTTAGGAGTGTATTTAATGGATAACGTGTTTGATTACGAAGATATACAATTAATTCCCGCTAAATGTATTGTGGATAGTCGTTCAGAATGTGATACAACCGTTACACTAGGCGGTCACACATTTAAACTTCCCGTCGTTCCTGCCAATATGCAAACTATCATCGACGAAAAAATCGCTGTATACTTAGCTGAAAATGGCTATTTCTATATTATGCACCGTTTCCAGCCAGAAACGCGCAAGGCTTTTATCCGTGATATGCAATCTCGTGAATTAATTGCTTCTATCAGCGTTGGGGTAAAAACGGAAGAGTACGACTTTATATTACAATTAGCAGAAGAAAACTTGGTTCCTGAATTTATTACAATCGATATTGCTCATGGTCATTCTAATGCAGTCATTGCCATGATTAAACACATCAAAAAGCACTTACCAAAGTGCTTCGTTATTGCTGGTAATGTGGGAACTCCTGAAGCAGTAAGAGAGCTTGAACATGCTGGTGCAGATGCAACGAAAGTAGGTATCGGCCCTGGTAAAGTTTGCATTACCAAAATTAAAACAGGTTTTGGAACAGGCGGCTGGCAGTTAGCTGCATTGCGTTGGTGTGCAAAAGCTGCAAGCAAACCTATTATTGCAGACGGTGGTATCCGCACACATGGGGATATTGCAAAATCCGTTCGCTTTGGGGCAACAATGGTTATGATTGGCTCTCTTTTCGCTGGACATGAAGAATCTCCAGGAGAAACAATTGAAAAAGATGGAAAGCTTTATAAGGAGTATTTCGGTTCTGCTTCTGAGTTTCAAAAGGGAGAAAAGAAAAACGTGGAAGGCAAAAAAATGTATGTAGAGCATAAAGGTCACTTGCAAGATACGTTAACAGAAATGGAACAAGATCTTCAATCCTCTATCTCTTATGCTGGTGGAAACAAATTAGATGCCATTCGCAATGTAGATTATGTTATCGTAAAAAACTCTATTTTTAATGGAGATAAAGTGTATTAAAATTAGCATATAAATAACCCCAAACCTTCTACGGAGATGCTAGTAAAATTTTTCGTATAAGTGTTTGGGCTTTTTGATTAAACACGGAGTGGAAAGGAGCGAAGGACATTCCACTTTTTCACTAATAACTTAAAGACTGTTCGTCTTTATCCATTCTATACTTTCATTTGTCCCACTCTCTCTGATTTTACAAAAACAGCCAATTAAGAGAGTGACATAGGTTAAAATCCCAGGTATAATATAACTAACCTCTAGATTAATCCTCCTGTATCCCCAAAAATAAAATAGAAAAAGAAAGGTTGATTGTATTTTTATGAAGAGCTTTTCCTTCCACACAAACCATCGCAAACGAGAAAAATCTCCAGAAACAAGAATTAAACTGATTCCTCTTACCGGCACCCAAAGCAGAAGTGAAATACTAAAGAAAATAGAAATCAGCTCCCAATTTAATATGCGTTATCGAGGACTGTATGAATATTACGGAGATGATTTAATAGCATATAAAAAGGAAAATCCTACTGATTATTTCCGCAATGAATTTCTTCGAACATTCTCCAGTTATCTCACTGACTATCTTGAAGATAACATGCCTGCATCTTGGCATAAATGTAAGAAATCTTTTATCGAGTTACTCCTCCTTATTCACCTACCCAATGCCTTAAAAATTTCCAAAGAACGTAATAGCATGCAGCACTTTATATCTGAATTTAAAAACTTTTCCATATGGCTGGATCACAAGGAAAAAACGATGTGGACAAAAAGGTTAGCTTCTTATGAACAGACATTTCATGAGCTAAAGTTATGTGAGGAATTGTTAAATAGATTATATCTACAAATGTATCCTCGATTTTTTGCTTCAGATTGGGATTATCAAAAAGATTTATCAAGAGTTAGCCAGCTCCTAGAGAAATGTACAGAGGTGGAGGATAATTTCTTTCAAATAAACACTATAGATAGAAGAGATACCGTTTATTTTTCTAATCTCCACACAAAGAAACAATTTCAGGTAAATAATTTTCCGATTGAAGAGAAATTTCTGGGGCTGATTCTTCATGGTTCCATCGGTCGTTTAGAAGGACATTCATCATGGTCACTGCTTCTTACAGCAGGGGTGTATCCAATGCGAGCCAAGAGATATTTAACTTTAAGAGAAAATTAAAAAATAAAAACATCGAGGCAAAGAAAATACATATGCTCCGATGTTTTTATTTTTTCTCCATTATTTCTTCTCTTTATATAGGACGTATAATTATTATTATCTAATAAATAACGTTATAATTATTATTATACATAATTGATGGTTGTTAATTAATAAGATATACATAAGTTTTCTTATCATCATAATAGACAAGGAGTTATAAGAATTATGACTATTCTTTTAGTAGATGACAATACTGTCAATCTATTTGTAATGGAAAAAATACTTAAAAATGCTGGTTACGATGATTGCGTCTCGCTAACCTCAGCTAATGAATTATTTCATTATCTACAACTTGATGCTCCTAACTCCACAGGGAATAGTGTGGACTTAATATTACTTGATATTATGATGCCAGAGATTGATGGCATTGAAGCTTGTAAACGCATTAAAAAAGTGGAAAATCTCAAAGATATTCAGATTATCTTTGTCACAGCATTAGAAGATAAAAATAAACTCGCAGAAGCGTTAGATATTGGCGGCGTAGATTATATCACAAAACCTCTAAATAAAATTGAACTCCTCGCAAGAATACGCGTTGCATTGCGATTAAAAGCCGAACTGGATTGGCATACCCAACATGAAAAAAAGATTCAATATGAATTAGACTTAGCCACTCATGTACAAAGAAGCCTATTAAGCTCACCTTTACAAGACGAGCATATGCATATTGAAGTTTCTTACCTGCCTTCTTTTAACCTTGCAGGTGATATGTATTATTGGCATAAAATAGATGAAGATAAATATGCCATTATCCTTTTAGATATGATGGGGCACGGCATTTCTGCCTCTTTAGTATGCATGTTTATCTCCTCTGTCCTAAGAGAATCCGTTAAACAATTAGTAGAGCCTGACCTTGTTATAAAAGAATTAAATCGCTATATGACTTTACTAAAAAATGATAAAGAAGGGCTGCCTTTTTACTTTACAGCTATTTATCTAGTAATTGACACAAAGGAGAAGACAGTTAAGTATGTTAATGCTGGGCACCCTTATGGCTATATGCTAGTTGATGAAAATGATGTTGTTGCCTTAGAACAAAGTACTTGTGCAGTAGGATTTTTTGACGAAATGGAAATTAATACAAAGGAGATTTCCTTTGAGAAAGATGTCCAAATCATTCTTTATACAGATGGAGTATTGGAAGCGATAGGCCCTTGTGAATTCGAGGCAGAAAAACAAATCCGCTCTATTTCCTCCAAAAGATGGGAACATACTAGTTCTGTAATGGATTATTTACTTACAAAAGAACAGCAGTCTAATCAACCAGATGATATGTGTGTCTTAATGATCCAGGCAAAAGCAAGTAACTGACATAGTATTGTTGATTATTTACATAAATAAATAAAAAAGAGGCTGGGACATAACTAGCCTCTAATAAAGAGAAAGGTGAATTTGAGTCCACTCAAATTCACCTTTCTCTATTTTTTCGTGTTAATTCTTCTATTATC